>JAGWXC010000088.1 GCA_018970045.1 Planctomycetota bacterium
GCAGGTTGATCAGGTCCGTCAGCTTGACCTCGATGGCCTTGGACTTGAGCCACGCTTGGTGCGCCACTATCCGCAGGGCGAAACAGCCGCGCTCCTCGTCGGTCGCGTCGGCGGCGAGCAGACAGGCCTGTCGGGCATGGAGCTCCGTCACGAGAAGTCGCTGGCGGCAACCGCAGGCCATCTGACCTACCTGCGCGATGTGCATCGCAACACGCTGTTCGTCGAGGAAGGCAAGTACCAGCCGGGTCGTGATGGCCACGACCTGGTGCTGTCGATCGACCTCGTCGTGCAGGACATGGTCGAGCGTCGGCTCGATCAGGCCGTGCGCGAGGTGAACGCCGGCGGCGGTCGCGCCGTCGTGCTGGATCCGCACACGGGGGACATCCTCGCGATGGCCGACATCCTGCGCTCGCGCAGCGGCTGGAACGAGATCACGACCGACCCCAATCGTGCCAAGGACCTGTCGCTGGGCCGCAATCGATGCGTCACCGATCCGTACGAGCCGGGTTCGACCTTCAAGCAGTTCGTCTGGGCCTGGGCGACCAAGCACGGCATCTTCAAGCCCACCGATCGCCTGCCCACGCCGCCCGGCCACTACGTCACCCCGTACGGCCGCACCGTGCGTGATGTGCACCCTGTGGCGCGGGCCGACTGGCGGACCGTGCTCGTCAAGAGCCTCAACGCCGGCATGGCGATCTCGGCGGAGCGCCTCTCGCATGAGCAGATGCAGGACTGCGTGCGCGCGTTCGGCTTCGGCACGAGCACGTCGGTCGGCGTGCCGGGCGAGATCGGCGGGCTGGTCACGAGCCCGGGTGCATGGAGCAAGTACACGCAGACCTCAGTGTCGATGGGCCACGAGATCGGCGTGACGGCCGTGCAGATGGTGCGCGCCTTCAGCGTCTTCTGCCGCGAGGATGGCATGCTGCCGAGCGTCCGCGTGGCGGGCGGCACCAACCTCACGTCGTCGATGCAGTTGCCGGTGATTCCGCCGGGCATCGCGCTCGAGGCCCGTTCGGCGATGGAGGGCGTGCTCACCGAGGGCACCGCCCGCGGCGCAAAGAGTTCGCTCTATCGCATGTTCGGCAAGACCGGCACGGCGCAGCTGCCGAAGCCCGCCGGTCAGGGCAAGGGCTACTACGACGATCGCTACGTGAGTTCCTTCATCGTCGGCGCACCGTTCGAGGCGCCTCGCCTGGTGGTGCTCGTGGTCATCGACGACCCCGACCGCAAGATCAAGCACTTCGGGGGCTCGGTCGCCGGGCCGGCGGCGCGCGACATCATGGAGGGGGCGCTGCAGTACCTGGGCGTGGCGCCTGACCAGCCCGATGCCCCCAAGCCCGTGGCGCGCGCGGACTGAGCGCGACCGCCCGTTCGTCAGAACTCCATGATGAGCTGCGTCGCGCCGTACCACTGACCCTGGTCCACGCTGCCCGATTCGTTCGCGTGGCTGAACTGCAGCTTGAACGTGAACGACTCGCTCAGGCGCGTACCGCCGCCGATGTCGAACCGCTGCACGTCGTTGTCCCAGGCCTGGCCGTTCAGGTCGCCGTAAAACTGCGAGTTCCAGCGGGCCGAGACCCAGGTGTCGACCGCCACGTTGATGCGACCCTCGACGAACCAGCTGAAGCTGGTGAGGTCACCGAGCGCCGGCTGGTCGAACGTGTTCCAGATGAACTCGGCCCAGATCTCCGCCCATCGATGGGCGTAGCTGAGGTCGATGCCCCAGGTCGTCTGGTCGTACTGACCAGGATCACCGATCGATGTACCGCTTCGCACCGTCGGATCGGCGATGAGGTAGCCACCCTGGCTCACGCTGCCACCGATGGTCCAGCGCGCATCGGGCCTGATCGCCACGCGACCGGTGACCGTGGGCGAAGCCATGTTGCGATCCCACCACGCCCATTCCTCGGGGCGCGAGGAGAGCGAGGCGTTCTTGACCTCGACCGCCCAGTCGACGAGCGGTCCTTGCCACGCCGGGAAGGTGCCCAGGGCGCTGAAGCCGCTGGCGTAGGCAGGTCCCCAGATGATCGGATTCCAGTCCGGCACGTTGTCGGCGCGGTTCTTGCGGTTGAGCTGACCCGACGCTGCCGGATTCGCAGCCAGTTGCGTCCCGTCGCTGATGCTCGTCATCCAGCCATACGGCAGCGGGGCATCGATGAGCGGATTCTCGAACGAGAGGTAGCGCCGGTTCCACTGGCCGAAGGTCGTGCCGAACGCACCGGCACGCAGCGTGAGGAGCTGGTTCTCGAACGGGCGCAGGTTGATGAAGTACTCGTTGAGGATCATCTCCATCGGCGCTTCGGTCGGATCGAAGCCACGCGATGCCATCGCGTACACGGTGAAGTCCAGCGCCTTGCCGGCCGTTGCGGTCCCCATCAGGTTGACGACGGGCGCGTACAACGCGTGCCCATCAGCCTGGATGAACCCCGGCGGAGGTTGCGTGAAGAACCATCCGGTCTGGTCGATCCACGGATCGATGCCCACGGTCCATGCTCCATCTGGATCGCCCGCAACGAGCGCATCGCCCAGGTCCTGCATCGACTGCGAGAGCGCATCGAACCATGACGGATCGTCGGCGGGGAGCTGGGCGAGGGAGCAGGCGATCAGGGTCGTGGCGGCGATCATGCATCCTCCTCGTGGTTCAGGTCAGGCGCAGCACGTGCGCCACGATCGGTTCGCTGAAGCCCTTGACGGGAAACGGTTCGAGCGCCGTCGCGGCGATCGAGCCATCGAGCCGCTCGCGCACCGCATCGTCGGCCACGACCTGGCCGGCCTTGGCCGCACTGCACAGGCGGCTGGCCAGGTTCACGCGCGCGCCGAGCACCGTGTAGTTCACGCGGGTCGTCGAGCCCATGCAGCCCGCCACCACTGGCCCGTAGGCGATGCCGATCCCGATCCGGATCGGGCGACCACCCGCGGCATTGAGTCGCTCGCGCTCGACCTGCATGGCGAGTGCGCACTGTGCCATGCGCAGGGCATCGTCGGGCGAGGACTTGGGTGCGCCCCAGACCGCCATGACGAGGTCGCCCACGAACTTGTCGACCATGCCGCCGTGGCGGTAGATCACCTCGCACATCGCGCTCATGTGCGCGTTCAGCATGGTGATGACCTCGTCGGGCGTCATGCACTCCGTGGTGGCGGTGAAGCCACGGATGTCGCAGAAGAGGATGCCCGCTTCAACGGTCCGGCCCTTGAGATCGAGCTCGCCCGTCACGAGTTCCTCGGCGACGGCCGGATCCGCGACCGCATCGAGCACGTTGCGGTAGCGGTCCCGCATCGCCAGGCCCTGGGCCATGTCGTTGAAGGTCGAACCGAGCGACTCGAACTCTTCGGCGCCCGAGACCGAGACGCGGACCGAATAGTCACCGTGGCCGATCATGCGCGCTGCATCACCAAGTTGCTGCACGGGCCGCGACAGGCTTCGTCCCATCCACTGGCTCATGCCGCCGCCGACGGCGATCGCCACGATGGCCGTGCCGAGGAAGAACGCGTTCGTGCGCCGCTCGGCCTGTCGCGATGCGGCGAGGCTGCGCAGCACGACGAATCGTGCGGGCGTACGCAGCGCGCTTTCGATTGGAAACGAGCGCACGAGGAAAGGCTCGCCATCGGGGCTCGCCACCTCGATGCCGTCGGTGCCCAGTGCCGTCGGGATCGCCTGCGTCAGCCACGCACCCATGGCCTGATCGGGTGGCAGGGCCACGCGTCCGTCGACCACCATGGCGTACAGCGTTTCCGCACTCATGGCATCGTTGGCCCGTGCAGGCCAGGTCCACGGCCATGCGGCGACGATCCAGCCCACGGGATCACCTGTGGTCACGTCGAGGACGGGCTGCCGCAGCGCTTCGACGAGCCCACCCTCGTGCAGCACGCAGACCGGTCGCGGCGGCTGGTCCAGCGGCTCGTCACGCACCGGCAGCGCGCTCGCATCGATCGCTCGGGCGATCGGTGTCGGCTCGGCGCCGGGTCGCGCCACGGGCTTGCCAGCGGCGTCGAGGAAGTGTGCGTCGCGCGCTCGAAGCGACCGCAACTCGTACTCCGCGTTGGCGTAGAGATCGGTCCAGTCCTCTTCGACGAGGGCACCGAACAGGAACGAGTTCGTGTCGAGCTGGCCGATCGCCTGACGGGTCGCTTCCAGGCGGAGCGCCTGTCGTTCACGGATCGCACGCGCTTCCAGTTCGAAGACCGCCGAGACGCCGTCCGCTTCGGCGCGCCGGACCTGCTGGCGTGCAATGCCTGCACCGACGATGCTGGTTCCCGCGACGATCGCGAGGATGCTCAGCGTGATGCGTCGGCTGAAGCGCATGGGCTACTTGGTCCAGTCGACCTCGAGCGTCTGGCCTGCATCGATGGTGATCTGACGGGTTTCCTCGTCCTTGCGACCGCGCCAGAGCGTGACGGTGTGCGAGCCAGCGGGGATCCCGGTGAGCTCGAACGACCCATCGGGTGCGCTCGTGCAGAAGTGGGGCGTGTCGACCACGAGCAGGTTGCCTTGCATGTGCTCATGGACCTCGCAGAGCAGAAACACGAAGCCCGCCTTGTCGAAGACGACCGGAGGCGGTTCTTCGCCCTTCATGAAGCGACCGACGTTGAACTTCTTCGCCGAGCTCTGCGAGCGCACGGCGTGCAACACCTGGTCCTCGTTGGGGAAGATGACCGGCGTTCCGGTCTGGACGACCAGCGTGCCGGGACGGAACTGGATGCCTTCCTGGCGGATGCGCGCCGGTTCAGTCGTCGCGGGATCTAGCGGTGGCGCACCTGAGCCGACCCAGATGGCCGTCACCGGCGGATCCGCTGGCGTGGTCTCGGCTGGCGCGACGTAGTCCGAGCGCGTCTTCACCGGGGGCCGTGGTGCCGGAACCTTCACGCGGCCTTTGAGCGTGCCGGTGGCGGCAGGCGTGGCCGCTGCGTTCGCCGCCGCGGGCTCCGCCACCGGTGGCGGCGAGGACGCGGGCGCGACCTCAGGCGCACGGCGTGGTGTGCTCGGAGGTTCCGCGGGTGACTGGCTCCACGCAGCCATCGTCAAGGCCATGCCCGCTGCCGCGACCGACATGATGATCCGGGCACGGACCGAGCAGGTCGCAGCAAGCGCCATCCTCAGTGCGGTGTGCATGCGCGGAAGCCTACCGGGCTGGCGATGCACTCACTGGATCTTGAAGCTGAACTTGGTCATGATCTCCATGCGCTTGAGCTCGAAGCTCTGCATCATGGTCGGATCGAGTCGCGGGTGCCCCGCAGGCGGCTTGCCCGCAATGCCCGCACCCGAGGCGCGCGCGACGCCTGCGGCCTTCTCGGCGTAGGCGTAGGCCTCCATCGCCGAGTACGCATTCTTCTTCAGGCTCTCGACGATGCGCGGCGTCAGGCGGCCGTTGGACTTCATGAGCGCCTGCAGGTCGACGAAGCCCTTCACGAAGCCAGCATCCGCATCCCAGAACGCGTCGGCATCGGCGCCCGTCAGCGTTCCCGACGAGCCGGCCTTCTTCAGGAGCGCGGCCTTCTCCTCGAGCGCCTTGGCCAGGGCCTTGGACAGATCGTCGATGCGCGCATCGGGCACGCTCGCCGCCGTCGAGGCCGCCGGCTTCATGGGCACCGGCGGCGGAGGCGCATCGTCCTCGGCGCACGCAGCGAGCAGGGCGAGGAGCACGCAGGAAGCAAGGGTCTTGGTCATGGTTCGTCCTGCGGCCGGGCCGCGTGTGGCTGGTCAGATGCCGAGGAGCAGTCGCTCGGGCCGCTCCACGCACTCCTTGATGTGCTTGAGGAAGCCGACGCTTTCGGCACCGTCGATGATCCTGTGGTCGTACGAGAGCGCGATGAACATCATCGGGCGCAGGGCGATCTGGCCGGGGTGGTCCGGATCCTCGACCGCGCGCTTCTTGATCGCGTGCATGCCGAGGATGCCCGACTGCGGGGGATTCAGGATCGGCGTGGCCATGAGCGAGCCGTACACGCCGCCGTTGCTCACGGTGAACGTGCCGCCGGTCATCTCGTCGACCGTCAGCTTGCCATCGCGCGCACGCGTGGCGAAGTCGCGCACCGCCAGCTCGACCTGCGCGAAGCTCATCGCATCGGCGTTGCGCAGCACCGGCACCACGAGGCCGCGGTCGGTGCCCACGGCCACCGCGACGTCGCAGTAGTCGTGGAACTCGATCTCGTCGCCGATGATGAACGCGTTCACGCGGGGATACGCGCGCAGCGCGCTGCACGCAGCCTTCACGAAGAAGCTCATCAGGCCGAGGCCGATGCCGTGCTTCTTCTCGAAGGCTTCCTTGTGCTTGGCACGAAGCGCCATGACTTCGGTCATGTCGACTTCGTTGAAGGTCGTCAGCGTGGCGGTCGTTTGCTGGCTCTCAAGCAGGCGCTCGGCGATGCGCTGGCGGATCTTCGGCATCTTCTCGCGGCGCACGCCGCGCGAGCCAGGCACGATCACCGGAGCAGTTGGAGCCGGAGCGGCCTTGGGCGCTGCGGGCGCAGGCGCCGTGGGCGCCGGTGCACCTGATGGCTGCTTGCCCATCGCACCCTCGACGTCCGCGCGCGTCACGCGACCCGCGGGGCCAGAGCCCTGCACGCCAGCGAGCGAAATGCCGTGTTCCTCCGCCATCTTGCGCGCGGTCGGCGTGGCCTTCTGTGCCGGTTCGGCCGCAGCCGACTTGGCGGCTTCGGCGGCAGCGGTGCCCATGGGGCGCGCGGCGCCGGAACCGGCGGGCTTCGACGCGGCCGTGTCGATCTGCGCCACCGCGGCGCCGACCTTCTGGTCACTGCCCGACTCGGCCCGCACGCGGAGCACGCCGGCCGCGGGCGCGAGCAGTTCGAGCGTGGCCTTGTCGCTCTCGATCTCGTTGAGCAGTTCGTCCTTCTCGACCCAGTCGCCATCGCCGCGCTTCCACTGTCCAAGACGCACTTCGGTGATGCTCTCGCCGGGGCTGGGGATCTTGACGTCGGTGATCTGTGCCATGGTTCCTCGCAGGGGATTGTGTCACGGCTCGTGCGGGTCTGCACGAGCGGGCGGTTCAGGAGCGAGTGCCGGCAGCCTTGGCGCCGGTCTTGGCCTCGGTGGCGGTCGGCGCGGCCTCGAACAGCGTGCCGTCGGCATCGGAGGACGCGAAGACCGACTCCACGAGCGCGGCCTCCTCCTTCTTGTGCATCTTCTCGCTGCCGGTCGAGGGCGATCCGCACTCGACGCGGCTTCGACAGGCGGGGTTGATCCCGAAGCGGTCCATCAGCTGGGCCTGCACGTAGCGGTACATCCCTGAGTTGCGAGCTTCTTCCTGCGCCACGCCGACCGTGGCGCCTGGGTACCGCGCGAGCACGGCGCGGAGGGCCTCCTCGGGGAAGGGCGAGACCTGCTCAAGCCGCACGAACGCGTTGGCCGTGTCGCCGAGCTCCTGCCGCTTCGCATCGAGGATGTGGAAGAACTTGCCGTGGCACAGCCACACGTTGCGCACGGCCTTGGGATCGGCCTTCTCGTCGTCGATGACGGTGCGGAACGAGCCTTCCACGAACTCGGCGCCGAGGCTCTGCGCCGCGGGCAGGCGCAGCATGCTCTTGGGGCTCATGACCACCAGCGGCTTGCGCCACGTGGCCTTGAGCTGGCGGCGCAGCAGGTGGAAGACCTGCGCCGTCGTCGAGGGCGAGCAGACGCAGATGTTGTCGCCGTCGGAGAGCTGCAGGAAGCGCTCCATGCGTGCGCTCGAGTGCTCCGGCCCGAGGCCTTCGTTGCCGTGCGGCAGGAGCAGGGTCATCGCGGACGCGCGGCGCCACTTCGTCTGTCCCGTGGTGATGTAGCAATCGATGAAGACCTGTCCGCCGTTGGCGAAGTCGCCGAACTGCGCTTCCCAGATCACGAGCGAGTTCGGGTCATTGAGCGAGTAGCCGTACTCGAAGCCCAGGCATGCGCTCTCGGTCAGCGGGCTGTTGAAGACGTGGAACATGCCACCGGTCGAGCCGGCATACTCCGCGAGCGCGTTCCAAGTCGCGCCGGTCTTCTGGCAGGTCACGACCGCGTGGCGATGGCTGAACGTGCCGCGCTCGACATCCTGGCCCGTGAGTCGGATGCGCGCGCCGTCGGCCAGCAGCGAGCCGTAGGCCAGGAGTTCAGCCTGCGCCCAATCGACGCGCTCGTCCTTGGCGAAGGTGCCGCGCGCGCCGACGATCTTCTCGATCGTCTTGTGGGCGGTGATGCCATCGGGCTTGGCGGCAAGCGCCTTCGCGACGGCCTTCAGCGCTTTCTCGGGCACGCCCGTCGCCACGTCCTCGGTCGAGAGTCGCGGTGCGACGCCCTTCCATGCACCTTCGAATCCCGGACGGATCGGATCGATGATCGAGGCCTTGGCTTGTTCCTGGGCGCGGTCGAGCGTGTCCCAGTACGCCTTGGTCTGCGCTTCGAAGGCTGCTGCATCGAGCACGCCCTCGCTGGCGAGGCGATCCGCGTAGCGCTTCACGACCGAGCCCGCGGCCTTGACGCGCTGGTAGAGCACCGGCTGCGTGTAGGTGGGCTCGTCAGCCTCGTTGTGGCCGTTCTTGCGCCAGCACCACATGTCGATGACGGTGTCGGTGCGGAACTCCTGGCGGTACTCATAGGCGAGCTGCGCGACCCAGGCGCAGGCCTCGGGATCGCCGCCGTTCACGTGGAAGATCGGCACCTCGACGCTCTTGGCGTAGCCCGTGACGTACTCGCCGGTCGAGCCGTCCTCGAGATCGGTGGTGAAGCCGACCTGGTTGTTGATGACCAGGTGCAGCGTGCCGCCGACGTTGTAGCCGGCGAGCCCCATCATGTTGAAGCACTCGGCCGTGGTGCCCTGGCCGGCGAACGCGGCGTTGCCATGGACGACGACGGGCACGTGCAGCAGGCCATCGAGATCACGGTCGCCGTCGCGGCGCGCGCGCGTGCGTCCGAGCGCGACCGAGCCCACGAACTCGAGGTGCGATGGGTTCGAGCACAGCGACACGCGCACGCTGCCGCCATCGAGCGTGGTGCGATCGCTGCTGTAGCCCTGGTGGTACTTCACGTCGCCGCCGCCGCGCTCGAAGTCGGCCTGCCACGATTCCTCGAAGTTCGACATCATCTGCTCGGGCTTCTGCCCGAACTGGTTGACCATCATGCCCAGGCGGCCACGGTGCGCCATGCCGATGATCAACTCGGCGGTTCCCAGGCGCGGCGCGAGCTGGATCCACGTCTCCATGATGAGCGCGGCGCTTTCGCCGCCTTCGATCCCGAAGCGCTTCTTGCCGATG
>JAGWXC010000089.1 GCA_018970045.1 Planctomycetota bacterium
AGGGCAAGCCGGGCTGGCCCAACGTCGTGCTGCGCCCGGGCGAGCGCTACGACCATCGCATGGTGCACCGATTCGGCGCAGAGTGATTCAAGCGTGCGGCTCCGGATCTAGGATGCAGCCATGCTGCGTCCATCGCTCACCGTCGTTGTGTGCCTTGCCTTGAGTGTTGCGGCTCCGTCGCCGGCGCAGGATGACGCGCCCGCGCCGAAGGCCGCGATCATCGACATCGAGCCCGCGCTCGGCACGTTCCTTGGCACGCTGCAGGCTGGACCGAAGCGGCTTCCGCTGGTCTTCCGCATCGAGCGTGGTCGCGGCGAGCGTGGCGCCGGCACGATGGATTCGCCTGACCAGGGTGCAATGGGAATCTCCGTCGAATCGATCGTGTTGCGCGCGGATCGGTCGGTCACCTTGCGCTGCAGTGCCGTGCGCGGTGAGTTCACCGGCACGCTGAACGCCGATGGGAGCGAGATCGACGGCACCTGGAGGCAAGGCGGGCAGGAGTTCCCGCTGCTGCTCATGCGCGGCCAACCACCCGAGCTCAAGCGCCCGCAGGAACCCAAGCCGCCGTTCCCGTACCGCTCGACCGATGTGAAGATCGACCAGCTGACGGATCGACTCACGCTTGCCGGCACGCTCACGATGCCGGAGTCCACCTCGCCCGTGCCAGCCGTGGTGTTGATCACGGGTTCTGGAGCGCAGGATCGTGATGAGACGCTCATGGGGCACAAGCCTTTCCTGGTGATCGCCGATGCGCTCACGCGTGCAGGCGTGGCCGTGCTCCGGCTCGACGATCGCGGCGTGGGCGGCTCGACCGGTTCACTTGAGCCGGGGACCACGGTCGATTTGGCTCGCGACACGGCCGCCGCCATCGATTGGCTCGCGAAGCAGCCGGGCATCGATGCCAAGCGCATCGGCCTTGTCGGTCACAGCGAAGGCGGGCTGATCGCCCCGATGCTCGCCACCTCCCGCGACGATGTCGCGTTCATGGTGCTCCTGGCGGGGCCCGCGCAGCAGGGCGATGCGCTGCTCGTCGAGCAGACGGGACTGCTCGCCGCCGCAGGCGGAGCGGATGCAGCGATGGTGGATGCCATGCGTCGTACGTTGGCTGACTTGATCGCGCAGGCCAAGGATCCGGCGGTCCCGCAGGCCGAGCTGCAGGGGAAGCTGCGGGGCGCCCTGCTCGCGAAGGCATCGGAGCTGCCGCCGGGCCTCTACGAAATCATGGATCCCTATCCGGTGGTGCTCTCGTCGCCGTGGATGCGTGCCTTCCTGGCGTATGACCCGGTGCCCACGCTCGAGAAGGTGCGTTGCCCCACGCTCGCCCTCTTCGGCGAGCGCGACCTGCAGGTGCCGGCCGCGTCGAACGAACCGCTGGCGCAGGCTGCGCTCGCGAAGACCGGCCTTGGTGACCGCGCCACGATCCGCGTGGTGCCCGGCGTGAATCACCTCTTCCAGCCGTGCACGACCGGCGGCATCGCCGAGTACGCACAGATCGAGACCACGATCGACCCCGCCACGCTCAAGGCGATGGTGGAGTGGATCGTGTCGACCTCGACGCGCTGATCGCGCGCTCAGCGATCGGACTTCGGCAGGCCCATGCCCCGGCGATCGGGTCCCTTGGGCTGCGGCACCGGCTTCCAGGCGCCCGACTCGAGTTCCTTCAGCAGGACCTCGACGGCCTTCTCCAGCTGCGGGTCGCCGCCGTCCTTCATCTTCGCCGGGTCATCGAGCACCTCGATGTCGGGGTCGACGCCGTGGCCTTCGACGCCCCACGTGCCGTCGACTTCGTAGAAGCCGAACGTCGGGGCGCTGATGCTGCCGCCATCGATGAACGACGGGTTGCCGCTGATGCCCACCAGGCCGCCCCAGGTGCGCGTGCCGATCGTGGGTCCGAGCTTGTTGGCCTTGAAGAGCCACGGGAACATGTCGCCGCCCGAGCCGGCGAGCCCGTTGATGAGCATCGCCTTCGGGCCGCGGTGGCCATCCGGCGGCCACGCACCATCGCGCGCATCGCGGCGCGCCCAGTAGTTGGTGACCGGGCGGTTGAGCAGCTCGATGAAGCGGGTCGGGATCTGGCCGCCGCCGTTCCAACGCTCGTCGATGAGGAGTGCCGGCTTCATGCGCTGCCCGTAGAACCCGCGCACGAGCTCGGTCTGGCCATCGACGCCGGTGTTCGGCACGTAGATGTAGCCGATGCGTCCGCCCGAGAGTTCCTCGACGCGCTTGCGCTTGGACTCGACCCACGCGCGGTAGCGCAGGCCCGACTCGCTGCCCATCGGTGTGACGACGATGTCCTTGGCGCTCTCGTCCATCATCGGCTTCTTCGAGATGGTGAGCACGGTCGACTTGCCCGCGAGTCCGACGAAGGGCGCCCAGGGATCCTTGGACGTGTCGACCGCCACGCCGTTGACGGCCAGCAGGTAGTCGCCTTCGGCGATGCCGAGTCCCTGCATGGCGAGTGGGCTGCGTGCTTCGCTGTCGAACGGGCCGCCGCTCGGGAAGTGCGCGAGCTTCCATGCCTTGGCAGGGGAGCCGTCCTCGAGCGTGGCTGCGGCGAAGTCCACGCCGAGCATGCCGACCGAACGGCTCGGCGTTTCCTCGACGTCGCCGGGACCGCGCAGGTACGCGTGCCCGACGTTGAGCTCGCTGATCATCTCGCTGATGAGGTAGTTCAGGTCCTCACGAGTGACGACCGAGGGCAGCATGCCCGCGTAGCGATCGTGCATGGCCTTCCAGTCCACACCGTGCATGCCCTCGTCGTAGAACCAGTCGCGCATGATGCGGTAGCAGTCGGCGAGGATCTGACGGTGTTCATCGCGTGGGTCAATCGCCACGAGCATCGGGCTCGACACGATCGGCTTGGGCGTGGCGCCGGCCGATGCCCCGGCGATGGATGCGCCGCCTCGGCCGCCCATGAGGAGCTTCTTGCCGTCAGCCGAGACGTCGAAGCGCATGCCGGCGGGCCCGGCCTTCTCGGTGGGCTTGGCGTCGTTCAGGTCGAGCAGCCGTACGGAGCCGTCACGACCGAAGAGCAGTTCGTTGCGGTCATTGAAGCCGAGTGATCCGAAGGAACCCTTCGCCACCGGCAGCTCGATCGCGCGCGACTCGAAGCCGTCAAGGTCGACCTCCACGCGCTTGGGTTCGGGCTTGCGGTCGCCGCGTCCGCTGTCGGCCCGGCCGTCGCGCTTGGCGCGCGTGGCCGTCAACTCGATGCTGGTCGCTGTGCCGTCCTTTGCGGTTGATGAGACGGTGCCGCGTAGCGAGTCCCCGTCGATGGTGAGCTCGGCCTCGTAGGTCACGTCGCCAAGCGTGCCGCGGAGCTTCATGACCTTGGCGGCAGGATCCCACGTGCCGGTCAGCTCGACCGTGGCATCCTTGGTCACCGAGGTCGCCTTGACGGTGTTGTCCTCGGCCACGGTGAGCTCGAGCGTGAACTCGACGGCCTCGCCGCCCGCGATGCTTGCCGTGCCCTTCCACGATCCGGCCGGGCCGGCAGGGGCCTTGGCCTCGCCGTCCTGCTTGTCTCCGTCGTTCTTGTCTTCGTCCTGCTTCTCGTCGTCCGAGCCGATACCGAGTTCCGGTTGCTCCGCGCCGCGACGGCGTCGGCCACCTTGCGGCGCACCAGCGGGACGACTGCCATCGCCACCCGGGGCTGCAGCAGGAGCATCGCCGCCAGCCGAAGGCTTGGCCTCGTCCTTCTGGCCTTCCTCATCGCTCTTGGGCAGCCACGCCAGGGCCATGTCCTTCTTGAGTGGCACGGCCATGAGCACCTGCGAGGAGCCGTAGATCCAGGTCGTGTCGAACTCGCTGTAGGTCGGCGCGAAATTGCGCTGGCTCGTGTACGCGAGCCACTGGCCCTTGCGGTCGAAGACAGGATCGCCGTCATTGAAGTAGCCGCTCGTGACCTGCACGGGCTTGGCGCCATCGGCGGTCGTGTCGAACAGGAAGATCACGTCCATCTCGCTGTCGTCCGCCGAACGCGCCCACGCCATCCAGCGTGCGTCGTGGCTGAACGAAACCGCGATGCTGCGGGCCTCGGGATCGCGATCGATGCGGCGGATCGATCCATCCTCGAGCTTGACGAGATCGATCGCACCGGTCTTGTCGGTGATCACGACATGCTTGGAGTCCGGCGCCCAGGTGATGCCCGTGCGGAAGCACGTGCCGTCCTTCGTGACCTGCCGTGCCTCACCCTTGCCATCGGCCGGCATGGTCCAGAGCTCGTATTCGCCCGTGGCATCGCTGAAGTAGGCCAACGTCTTGCCGTCGGGGCTCCACGACGCACTGCGCTCGAAGATGCCATCGGTGCGCGTGAGGTTGCGGGGCGTGCCGTTCTCGGCCGGCGCAGACCAGATGTCGCCGCGAGCGACGACGGCCACTCGCTTGCCGGACGGCGAGATGCTCGCATCTTGGATCGAGCTGGCGGCATCCACGGTGGCCGTCCGCAGCGACTCGCGATCGCCGGGGACCTCGATGTTCACCGCCGAGGCGATGCCCGAGCCGAGGTTGAGCAGCATGATGCGATCACCGTGCTGGAAGACCATCTCGCCGTTGCCTGCATCGTCGGGGCCGACCGCCGGCCAACGGACGTCGTGCGTGTCGAGCGTGGTGACCTGTGCCGTCTTGCGCGTCTCGAGGTCGTAGCTCCACACGTTGAGCACATGGCCTTGCGTGGCACCGCGATCGCTCAGGTAATAGACCTTGCTGCCATGCCACATCGGCAGGGTGTCGGTGCCTTCCCAGTCGGTGATCCTGAGGCTCTCGCCGGTCTTCAGGTTCATGAGCCACACATCGGTCGCCATGCCGCCGCGATAGCGCTTCCAGGTGCGGTTGTCGGTGGAGTGCGGCGTGTACGCGAGCCATTCGCCGGTGCGATCGATCGCGCCGTTGGTGCCGTAGGGCACCGGCAGCTTCGCCGGCAGGCCACCGGTGGCGGGGATCGTGTAGAGCTTCTGCGCACGGTCGAGTCCCTCGATGGCGCCGGTCATGAAGACCAGCCCCTTGCCGTCGGGCGTCCAGTCGCAGAGGCCTTCGGGCGCCGGGTGATGCGTCACGCGCTCGGGGATGCCGCCTGCAGCGGGGATCGTGTAGAGGTCGAGCGACTGGTCGTAGTTCGCACGGAACGCGATCGTCTGGCCGTCGGGGCTGAAACGGGGCGAGCCCTCGAAACCCGCGGGGCTCGCGACCGGGCGCGCGACCCCGCCGCTCTTGGGCACGAGCCACAGGTCATTGCCGTAGACGAACACGATCGAGTCGCGGCTGACGTCTGGATAGCGGCAGAGGCCTCGGTTGGCGTCGGCGGCGTTGGTGGCGGGAGCAGCGGCGGCAAGGGCTGCCGCCACGACGGTCGAGGAGATCACCATGGAGGAATCGTACGGATGCCAAGCAGCGACGGCGACCCGATGTTGTCGATCACGAACGATCCACAACAAGCGATCGACGCCCCCACAACGCTGGTTACTGGTCAGCCGGCGGCGGCTCGACGCCTTCTTCGGCCAAGATCTCCCGCAGGCGGATGAGTCCCCGGCGTGCGTGGGTCTTGACGGTGCCCAGGGGCAGGCCGGTCGTCCCGGCGATCTGCTCGTGACTTCTTCCAAACTGGATCGAAAGTTCGAGCACCTTGCGCTGCTCGGGCCGCAGTCGCTCCATCGCAGCGAGTGCGGCCTTGGCCGCCTCCTCGACCTCTGCCGGATCGAACGCAGGAGCATCCGATTCGATCGTCTCGGGAATGGCGGCGACCTCGGGGCGGCGCGCACGGCGGCGGCCACGGTCGATCAGGCGACGGCGCGCGATCATGGCGATGAACGTGGTTTCGCTGGCGATCGCAGGGTCGAACCGGCCGGCGCTGCGCCAGACGTCGATGAAGATCTCCTGCACGGCATCCTCGGCCTCGGCGGCATTGCCGGCCAAACGCCGGGCCAGCGACCAGACGAGGCCGCCGAATCGATCCATGCATTCCTTGATGGCGTCCTGGTCGCCTTCAGCAACTCGGTGCAGGATGGACTCGGTCTCGGTCATCCAGCTCCTTGCGCAGGTGGGCACGTGGCGGCGGCTTCGGCCCCGCAGTCGTGCGATGCAAGGAACACATGGTAACGGTGGAGGCGGGATTCGAACCCGCGAAGCCCCGAAGGGCTTACCGGTTTTCAAGACCGGCGCATTCGACCACTCTGCCACCCCACCGGGGGCCCCCGAGTCTAGCCACCGCTCGGAGGCGGCCCCTTCCGCGCCTTCAGCGCGTCTTCACAGAGTTGGAGCAGCTGATCGCGGGGGATGGGCTTGACCGCGTACTGGTCGAACCCGGAAGCCAGGCACCGGTCCCGGTCCTCTTCAAAGGCGTTGCCGGTCAGGGCGATGATGGGAATCGTCACGCCAAGCGCGCGCAGCCGGCGGCAGGCCTCGTAGCCGTCGACTCCGGGCATCTGCAGGTCCATGAGGACGACATCGAAGCCGTCGAGTCCGGATGTGGAGACGGCGTCGATCGCAGCAGCCCCATCATGGGCAACGGTCACGATGGCGCCGGCCTTGCGCAAGAGCGCAGCGAGCAGCCGCGCGTTGTCGGGGCCATCCTCGGCGAGGAGGATCCTGCTGCCGGCCAGCGATTGCGCCTGTGCGCTGGCCCATGGCAGTCCGACCGGGATGCGGACGATGAAGGTGCTTCCGGCGCCCGGTTCACTCGAGACCTCCACGGAGCCCCCGAGCAGTTCGACGAGCTTGTGGCTGATGGCCAGGCCAAGGCCGGTGCCACCGAACTTGCGGCTCGTCGACGCATCGCCCTGCTCGAAGCTGCGGAACAGCCGACCGACCTGCTCCGGACTCATGCCGAGGCCCGTGTCGGCCACGGTGAATTCCAGTTCGCTCGAGGCGCCATCGGCCTTCACCCGAGCCCGCACCGAGACCGAGCCGGTCTCGGTGAACTTGATCGAGTTCGTGACCAGGTTCATGAGCACCTGGCGCACGCGCAGCGGATCCGTGACGACGAGCGCGCTGGCGCTGGGTTCGGCCTCCACGCGAAGCTCGAGGCCCTTCGCCAGCACGCGTCCGCGCACGAGCGCCACGACGTCATCGATGAGCTGCACCGGACGTACCTCGATGCGCTCGATGGTCATGCGCCCGGCCTCGATCTTGGAGATGTCGAGGATGTCGTTGATGATGCCGAGCAGGTGATTGCCGTTGCGACGGATCACGCGCACGCACTCGTCGCGCTCCATGTCCGACGTCGCCGGGTCGAGCAGTGCATCGGCGTACCCGAGGATGGCCGACATCGGGGTCCTGATCTCGTGGCTGACGTTGGCGAGGAACTGGCTCTTCGCCGCGTTGGCGCGCTCGGCGTTCTCCCGCGCCGACGTGGCCTCCTCGAGCGCCGCGACCTGATCCGTCATGTCGACGGCCACGATGAGGTGGCCCAGCGGCGTGCCATCAGGGCCGGTCCACGAGCTCGCGGCCATCGAGACCCGTCGGATGGTGCCATCGGAGCGCTGCACCGCCCACGTGTGCAGGTGCATGCGATCACCGCGCAGCGCATCGATCAGTGCACGGAACGCCAGGTTCGGGTGGTCCTGCTCCAGGGCCTCGCGCTCGTCGGGGGCAAGCATGAAGAGTGGCGTGTCCGCGCCGATCAGCTGCGCCGCCCTGCGCCCGGTGAGTGCTTCGGCGCCGGCGTTGAACACGGTGATGTCGCCGCTGAGGTCCGTGGCGATGATCGCCACCTGGTCGGTGGCGTCGAGCAGCGCCTCCAGCTGGCCGCGCGCATCGAGGGCCGTACGAGCCCGGCGAGCGGATGATTGCGCAAAGTGGATCGTGGTGCCCACCAGCAACGCGCTGAGCAACCCACTGCCCAGGAGCACGACTGGCAGCGGGCCTTGGTCCGCGGTGGACCCGCCACCATGCGGCCGGGCCTTGAACGTCCAGTCGCGCCCCGTCACGCCTCCGTTGGCGCCCGGGGCCGTGATGGTCGGGCCCTTCTCGCCGCCATCTTCGAAGAGCAGGACCGAACCGTCGTAGATCTCCACCTCGAAGGTGCCGATGAAGTTGCCGAGCACTCCCTCGAGCGTCGTGTCGAGGGTCTGGTCGATCAACAGCACGCCATCGCCCGCGTCGGACCCTAGGGGCAGGGGCATCGCAACGAGGCCGTGGGCCGTGCCTGCTTTCGTGATCGGCGGGCTTGTCCGGACGGCCTGAAGGTCCACGCACTTCTGCGCCAGCATGAGAAGAGCCGGATCACCAAGTGGCAGGGCCCCGCTCCCCCACGACGAGGCCAGCGCCGAGCCATCCCGACGGAGGATCGCGATGCCGGCGATGCCGACGAAGTCACGACGGTAGGCATCGAGGTCCTGCTGCAGCGCGGGCGGCTGGAGCGCCGCGCGGCTCGACCATCGGTCGGCAAGGCGCTGGAATGCCTTCAGGTTGAGCTCGAACTCGGACCGGACCAGCGTTTCGAGCGCGCGCTCGTGTTCGGCCGCGCGGTTGCGCTGGTTGCGCAGCTCCGTGTCCTGCAGGAATTGCCAGCCGCCGATCGCGAGCGCTGCCGTGAGGGCGCTGCAGAGCAGCCCGAGCCAGCCGGGCATGCCGCCCGAGAGTGGAACGGCGAAGTACCAGGCCCGGGTGATCGCCGCAGCCGCGGCCAGCAGCAAGGCGAGCTCAGCCGCCAGAGGCAGATCGCCCACGAAGTCCAGCCACGGGTGGCGCAGCGGTCGCTCGTGCCAAGGCTCGAGGATCATGACGAGGGCCAAGGTCCCCAGCAGGACTGCCGGCAGCACGGTCATGGCGCGCCCTTCGAGCCGTGTTCGGCCTGAGGCGAGCGATGAGAGGCCCAGCAGCAGGAGCGACACGCTGGCCGAGAGCGGCTGATCCGAAAGTGGTGCGGCGAGGAAGGCGCCGAGGATCAGCACGCCGCCGAGCACGAGGTTCGGTGAGCTCCATACCGGCTGCCGAGGCAGTGCAACCACGCAGCCAAAGGCCATGATCGCGAGCCCCAGGAGCGTGCAGGCATCTCGCTGCGCGGTCTCCGGCACCACGACCGGAAGCTGCAGGGCAAGGCCCGCCGCGATGGCAAGGACGGCCAGGATGGGCCAGACCAGCCGTGCGGAGGGAGCCGCCAGCATCGTCAGGTCTCGCGCTCGGCGCGTCGACGCTTCAGTTCAGCGTCGACGAACGCTTCGAGGTGACCGT
>JAGWXC010000090.1 GCA_018970045.1 Planctomycetota bacterium
CGAGATCGTGAAGTCGTCGGCGACCGGGCGGTCAAGCGACACGCGATCATCGCCGCCGTCGAACGTGCCACCGAGCCCGAAGCGGCCTCGCTCACCCCAGCGCAAGTCCTTCACCTTCGCCGTGGGGCCGGGGACCGTCGATCGAACGACCGCGCGATCGGCTTCGGGAGCGGTGGATTCGGTCTCGAACGCGTAGTGCGCCACGAGACCGTCGGTCGGCGCACGATCGGGCGCGGTGCCCGAGGAGCCGTTCGCCGGTGGCAGCACGCCAGCTGTGGCTTCGATCGCCAGCAGCGACTCGACCAGCGATGTGCGGCGCTCGCGGTAGGCGATGCGTTCGGCGTCGAGGTCGCGCCGACCGAACTCGGGATCGATCGAGCGCGTGACGTTGCGGGCTTCGATGCTGTTGCCGGCATACGACTTGTACGGGCGCACGCCGGCGAAGAAGGCGCTGAAGGCGTAGTAGTCGCGCTGCGGGATCGGATCGCCCTTGTGGTCGTGGCAGCGTGCGCAGCCGAGCCCGACGCCGAGCATCGTGCGAGCGGTGATGTCGACGATGCCGTCCATGTCGTCGGCGAGCGCCTGCTTGAGGTCGGGCACCTCGTCATCCCACATGCCGAGGCGGTAGTAGCCGGTGGCGACCATCGTGGAGAAGTCGCGGTCAGGCAGCTCATCTCCCGCAAGCTGTTCGGTGATGAAACGGTCGTAGGGCTTGTCCTGGTTCATCGCACCGATGACCCAGTCGCGGTAACGCCAGGTGCCGGGCTTGTCGCTGTCGCGCTCGAAACCGTTCGTGTCGGCGTAGCGCACGAGGTCGAGCCAGTGACGACCCCATCGTTCGCCGTAGTGAGGGCTGGCGAGCAGCCGTTCGATCGCGTGCTCCCAGGCCTGCGGGTCGGTGTCGGCGAGGAAGGCATCGACCTCGGCCGGGGTCGGCGGAAGGCCGGTGAGGTCGTAGGTCGCGCGGCGGATCAGCGCGATTCGGTCGGCTTCCGGGGCGGGTGCGAGGCCGTCGGCTTCGAGCCGGGCCAGGATGAAGCGATCGATGTCGTTGCGGGGCCACGCTGTGTCGCGCACGGTCGGCGGTGCCGGGTCGGCGATGGGCCGGTACGACCACCATTCGCGAGCCTTCTCGAGATCGATCGTGCGCGGTGCGTGGTGGGTGCCGTCGCCGTGCGAACTGTCGGACGTTGCCCCCTTGGCCGTCGTGGCGTCGGTGCCGTCGGCGAAAGCGGCCGCGCAGGTCAGCGCGAGGGCAGTGGCGGAGACGATCTTCCTCACGCTGACATGGTAGGACCAACGGGGGCCGAGGCAACCGTTCGTGGCCGGATCACCAGGGCAAGCACGATGCCTGAAGCGATGTCCGCGACGTGGTGCTCCTGCACCATCCATGTGCTGGCGATGACCGCGACGCACCACGTCCACAGGGCCGTGGTGCCAGCGCGGCTGAGACGCGGCGCGAAGAACAGCCCGATCGCGAGCACGCCCGCCACGTGCATGCTCGGCGCGTAGGAGTACAGACCCGGGTGGGGGAGGTTGGTCATGCCCGAGAGCCAATCCCAGACGAGCCCTGAGTCCGTGGTCGCGAAGGCGAGTCGCTGCGGCAGCGCGACGTAGATCGTGCACGCGATGAGGGTTTGCAGCAGGATCGTGCCACCGACCACGGCGTAGTCGCGCCACCCGCGGCAGAAGAGCGGGAGCAACGCCGCGGCGAGGTCGTAGCTCGCGTAGACGGGAATCATCCAGTCGTGCGGCGTGGCGGTTCGCTCGAAGGCGAGCGCGAGCTCGACGCGGCTGGGCCAGAACGACGAGAGCCATGCCGAGCCGAACCAGATGATGGCCCACAGCGTGACCCACCACGCGCCGCAGGCTGCGGGGGCCACGCGAGGGTTCGCATCCAGCCACGCATGCCATGCGCGGGGAATCCAGCGAGCGGCCGTAGCATCGGGCGATGCTCCCATCGATGGCTGCGTTCGCGGTGTCCCTGGCATGCTCCGCCCACGGTACGACAACTCCGGCGCAAGCGACCTACGCGGTCGCGATCAGCCGTTCGGCCGCGGCCGACCCCGCTTGGCTCGATGTGGCGGAAGCGCTGCGCGACAAGCATGGCGTGGATGCCCCCGTGATCGAATTCGACGAGGCCAGTGATGCAGGCCGCGCGGCCCTGGTGGAGGCGCTGCGCCAGCGTAAGGCAAGCATGGTGGGCATTGTGCTCCACCCGACCCGAGCGTCGCGTGAGGTGACCGCGCCCTTGCAGCGCGCGCTCCGCACGATCGATGCCGATCCCGAGAGCGACGTGGCGTGGGGGATCATCACCGCACGATCGGCTGCGGGGGCGCGCCGCGTGGTGGAGCACGTCGAGCCGCTGACGATGTCGATCGCCGCAGGCACTGCGGATTTCCCGATGCAGCGCTTCGACCACAGCGCGTGGTGGAGCGAGGAGGCTGCGCACCGCTTCACGCTGCATCACGATGGCCGGGCCATCGATCCGCGACTTGATGCGGCGACCATCGGCAACGCCGCGCACGCGGTGCTCGACGTGCCGCGCATCGACCTCTTGATGACCGGCGGCCACGCCACCGAGAAAGGACTCGAGCTGGGATTCCGGCGCCCGGCCGGTGCGGTTGAGCCGCGCGATGGTGCGCTCGTCGTGCGCTGCCATGACGGGCGTGTGCTGCCGCTGGTGCATGCTTCGCCCAAGGCGTGGATCGGTGCCGGCAATTGCCTGCTGGGTCATGTGAACGGTCCCGATGCGCTCGCTGCGGTCGCGATCGAGTCGTTCGGCGTGCGCGCGCACGTGGGCTATGTCGTCGTGACCTGGTTCGGTCGCGGCGGATGGGGCACGCTCGATCGTTTCACCAAGGAGCCTGGCGTGCGCACGCTCAACGAAGCCTGGCGCGAGAACTCGGATGCGATCGTGGGCGAACTTGCGCGGCGCTGGCCGGGTTCCGAAACGTTGGTGCTGGCATCGTGGCAGCGGGATGACGTGAACGGCTTCAGCCGTGAGGTTGCCGCGTGGATAAAGGAACGATCGATCCCCGAAGCCGATGCGCGCGAGCTTGCGGGCCTGCTCTGGGACCGCGACGCGGTCGTCTACCTCGGTGACCCAGCGTGGGACGTTCGTGTGCAGCGCGAGGCAGGCGTGACGGTCGATCCTTGGTCGTCCATCGCGGCGCACGGTGCGGGGGCCACGTCGGCGTCACCGTCGGCGCCGGGTGCGTCGTCGGCGCCATCACCTTCCGCTGCCGCCTCAACTCCTGCGTCGCCCTCACCTGCTGGTGGGCCATCATCCACCGGCGCACCGTGACCACGGCATCATGACCGTCGCCGCGCTGCCCATCAGCGAACTCCTGCTGGCCGGACTGGGCGGCGGCCTCGGTGCCGCCCTCCGGGTCTGGCTGCGATCGCTCGCCGTGCACCGCATGCATGGCACGTGGCGCGTGACCCTCGGCGTGAATGTGCTGGGCTCGATCCTGATCGGACTCATGGCTGCGCCCCTGGTGGACACGCCGATGGCGCGAGCGCTGCTGGTGCCAGGCGTGCTCGGGGGCTTCACGACCTTCAGTGGCTGCGCGCTCGATGCACTGATCGCGGTTGATGAGCACCGATGGTGGCGAGCAGCCACGATCGTCCTCGCCACGCTCGTGGGGTGTCCGCTCCTGTGCCTGATGGTGCTGCGGGGGGTCGCTTCATGAGCGGGATGAGCATGCTGTTGGCAGCCGTCGGCGGGGCGATCGGAGCGGGCGTTCGATTCGGCATCGGGCATGGTGTGCATGTGCTGGGTGCACCCGCGTGGACCGGCACCTTGGTCGCCAATCTTGTGGGTGCGGCACTGTGCGGCGTGCTGGCTGGGCTGTGGATGGAGCGCCATGGATCGGGCTGGCGGTGGCGCGGCGATCGCTGGCGTCAGGAGGTCCTCGCCGTGGGTGGGTTCTGTGGCGGCCTGACCACGCTCAGTGCCCTGTCGGATGATGCCGCCGTCCTCTGGAGCACTGGGCATGCCGCCACGGCGGCCATCGACCTGGCGCTGCATGGTGTCGTGGGTTGTTTCGCGTGCGCGCTGGGATTCCTGCTGGCGCGTCGATGGGTCCGCGGGCGATACTGCACGGCATGAGCCTGCCTGCCGGAGCGGACCATCCGTTCTTCGATGCCCCGATCACGCCTCGCGTGCTGCGTGGCCAGTGGCGACCTCGACGCGATGCGTACGCCGCGGCGGGCCTCTATGAACAGGTGCGCATCCGCATCCATCGTGCGCTGACGTGGCTCGAAGCCAGCGAGGCGCGTGGTGCGACCGAACTCGACACGCAGCTCATCGAGCAGTGGGTCGCGCTGAACGCGCTCTACGGCCGCTGGGATGCGCAGCGCCGTGAGCCCGTGGCGGATGGCCGCGCGCTCGCGCTCTTCGTCGACCAGCTCGTGGCGAGCGACGAGGACGCGATCCTCGCTGGATTCCTGCATCGCCAGAAGGACCTCGTCATGCAGGTCTTCGCGGATCGCTACGTCAACCGGCTCTTCTGGGACGAGCCGATCGATGGCCAGCGCATCGATCATGCAGTCTTCGATGCTCGGAGCCTGCTCGCGCAGGGCAAGCACGCACTGGTGGTGTCGCGGCTCCTGGCACGGATCCACTTCGTGCGGTGCCAGCTGGTGCATGGCGGCTCAAGCTATGGGGGCCGCCACAATCGGCGCGCGGTCAAGCGATGCTCGGTGCTGCTTCGGCAGTTCACGATGGTGGCGCTGCACGTGATGATGGAGCACGGGTACGCGGATGACTGGGGTGCGCTGTGCTACCCGCCGGTCGAATGAGCCATGACGCCGATCGGCGATGACGCGTCGACGGCTGGCCGCGGCAGCGATGCGGCGTGGCCGCGCGTCATCCTGCACGCCGATCTCGATGCGTTCTTCGCGAGCGTGGAGCAGCTCGATCATCCCGAGTGGCGCGGCCGCCCGGTGCTCGTGGGTGGTCGTGGGCCGCGGTCGGTCGTGGCGGCGGCCAGCTACGAAGCGAGGCGTCACGGTTGCCGCAGCGCGATGCCGATGGCCCAGGCGCTTCGGCTCTGCCCGGGCGCGATCGTGGCGCCGCCGCGCGGTGCGCGCTACCGCGAGATCAGTGCGGCGTTCATGGCGATTCTGGGTCGCCTTGCCCCCGACGTCGAACCGCTCTCGGTGGACGAGGCATTCGTCGATGCCACGGGGTCGCAGCGTCTGCATGGCAGTGGCGCACGGATGGCGGAGCTCGTCCGAGCGTGGACGGCGACCGAACTCGGCCTGACCGTCAGCGTCGGAGTGGCGGCGTCGAAGTTCGTGGCGAAGATCGCCAGCGACCTGCACAAGCCCGACGGCCTGACCGTGATCGAGCCCGAGCGCACGATCGACGTCCTCGCGCCGCTGCCGATCGAGCGGATGTGGGGCGTGGGGCCACGCACGCTGCCGCGCGTGCAGGCTGCCGGAATCAGCACGTTCGCCGACCTGCAGGCCATCGACGAGCCCGAGGCCAGACGGCGACTCGGCGATGCTGGCGCGCACTGGTGGGCGCTGGCGCGTGGGCTCGATGCGCGTGCCGTGGAGTCTGGTCGCGAGTCGCGCTCGATCGGTCACGAGGAGACCTTCGACAGCGATCTGTCGAGCGAGATCGAGGTGGCGCATCGGTTGCTCCCGTTGGTCGAGGACACGGCGCGCAGGCTGCGCCGCCACGGTGTGCGCGCCGGCACGGTCACGCTGAAGATCCGGTTGGGAGACTTCACCACGCTCACGCGGTCGCACTCGCTCGATGCCTCCACGGACCGAACGGACACCCTGTGGGAGATCGCGCGCCACCTGCTGCGAACCTGGGCGGCGACGGGGTTCAAGCCCGTGCGATTGGTCGGCGTGCAGTGCGCCAACCTCGAGCGGGGGAGCGTCGAGGGCGAGCTGTTCCCGGACCTCGAGCAGGAGCGACGGCGCTCGCTCGATGCCGCCACGGACCGCATCGCGGATCGATTCGGTGCCGAGGCGCTGCGCCGGGGCGGCGCGGCTGGCCGAGAGCCGCCGCCACCGACGTGAACGGGTTGATGAGGTGGCGCGCGACAGGTCGAGGCCGAGGTGAATCGGTCGATGAGGTGGGCCGCGAGAGCTCGCGGCCGACGTGAATCGGTCGATGGGGTGGCGCGCGACAGGTCGCGGCCGAAGCGAGCGGGCTGGGAACGGCGCGAGCCGGTTGCCACCGACGTGGGCGCCAGCAGGCGGCGTGGCGCCCGAGCGTTGGACTCGACGGTCGCGCGACTCGTGGCGTTCTGGTCTCGAGCGAGCTGACTGTGTAGAGTCCATGCATGGTGCACCACGGAGCCCTCTTCGTCGTGATGAGTCTTGGACTGGTCGTTGCGGCAGGGGGTGAGCTGCCAGAGCAATCAAGCCTGGAGCCTTGGTTCCGCTTGGTGGGGCGCCTGCACCCGCTGCTGGTGCATTTCCCGATCGGTCTGGTGCTGGCGGCCGCGGCAGTCGAGGCATGGCGCTGGGCCCGGCGCGAGCGCGGCGTGTCGGAGTTCACCAGCGTGGCCATGGTCCTGGCGGCGCTCTCGGCCATCGGTGCCGTGGCGACCGGCTGGATCAATGCGTGGCAGGAGGGGCAGGATGCATCGCGCACCCTGACACTGCACAGCTGGCTCGGCACCGCCATGGCCGTCGTGCTCCTCGCTGCCGCATGGAAGACCCGCCGACGCGACGAGCCGCCCGCGGCGGCCCAAGCGCGGTTGCCGCCGGCAAGGGCCTTGACCTTGGCCAGCGCCTTCGGTGTGGGGCTGGCCGGGCATTTCGGCGGCGAGCTCGTGCACGGTGACGGGTACGTGGAGAAGGCGCTCTTCGCCGCACTGGGCATGGATGGCTCCGCGGACGGTGCTGCGCAATCGGCGGGCGCGGTCGAGGGCGATGGCCAGACTTCGAGCAGCGCGGTGGTTGCAAGAACCGTTTCGATGGGGACGGTCGACTTCCGCACGCAGGTGCTGCCGATCTTCGAATCGCGATGCTTTGAGTGCCACGGCAACGGCAAGCGCAAGGGCGGCCTGGCCATGGACTCCGCTGCATCGATGACCAAGGTCGATGATGACGGCGTGGCCGTGAAGGCCGGCGAGCCCGATGGGAGCTTGATCGTGCAGCGCATCATGCTGCCGGCCAGCGATCCCGATTCGATGCCCCCCGAAGGTGAGCGCCTGAGCGAAACCGAGCGCAACCTCATCAGGACGTGGATCAAGGAAGGCGGCGTGATGGAAGCCGTGGCTGCTGGCGTGGCTGCTGCACCTGGTGCCGTGAAGGGTGCTGCCCCATCGCTCGATGCGGACCTCACTCGCCGCGCGACGGAGGTTGCGCAGGCGCTGCGGGCCCGTGGCGTGATTGCCCAGCCGCTGGCGCAGGACGACCCGCGCCTGGACATCAACGCAAGCTTGGCGACCCCGCCCTTCACCGATGCGGACTTGGCGATGCTGCAGCCTGCCGCCGGTGCGATCGTGAACCTGAATCTGGCCCGGTCCCAAGTCACCGACGCCGGTGTGGCCGGACTGAAGGGGTTCGTGGTGCTGGAGTCCCTTCGACTGGATTCGACTGGCGTGGGGGATGCCGCGCTCGCCTGCGTGGCGGCCATGCCGCGACTGAAGGTGCTCAACGTGCACACCACGAAGGTGGGTGATGCGGGGCTGACCGGCCTGAAGAGCGCCGCGGCGCTCGAGCGCGTGTATGCGTGGAACAGCCAGGTCACGCCGAACGGTGCCTCGGCACTGGCATCGTTGCGGCCCAACCTGCGCATCAACGTGGGGCAGGAGTAGGAAGCCACTCGCGCAGCTGCCGAGCAGCATGCCGGGTCGTGAATGGTTCTGTGGGTGCTGCCGCCGCTGGCGCCGGGGGCGATCGGGCAGCGGCGGTGGATGAGTCGCCGCGATCGCCGCCGCCCTCAACTGAAGGTTCGGCGCTGCCGAAGAGCGTGGTCAAGGCTGCATCGAGCTGTGCTGGCGTGAGTTGAAGACCGTGTCGCCCCACGACCAGATGCGTGATCTGTTCTGCACGCTGCGCAGCCGTGATCGCATCATCTGGATCGGCTGCGGGTGGTGGTCCCGCCAGTCGTTCCACGCGGACCGAGAGGTCGTGCGCCAGTTCCGGCGGGCAGCCTGCCGCTGCCAGCAGCATCCGCCACGCTGCTGCTGGATCCAGGGGAGTGCGTGAAGGGGGCACGCGGGCTGCAGCCATCAGCGCCAGACTCATCGCAGCGAGCCATGCGAGCCGTGCCCGGCGGAGCGAACGACTAGGTGCGTGGCGACCTTGAAGACCGTTCGGGCGATGGCTCATGTTCGACCCTGCCTCAGGTGCACCCTCGCGATTCGCGTGACGCATCATGGTGCACCCCCATCGCGCGCTGTGAGCGCTGGCAGATCGCCGAGCAGGATGGGACGAAGTGCGCGGTCGCACGCGAGCCTGCGCGCACCCATCGGGGAGTCATCGGCGGGGGGTTCATGCAGCCATGCCCAGAGTGATGGCAACGCCACGCTGGCCCAGGTGCGCTCGTCGGGGCTGGCCTGTGCATGCTGCGACAGCCTTGTGGCCGCGAGCACAGCGAGCGTGCCACGGCTGGCCATGGTGGCATCGAGCGTGAGCCATACCAGTTCCGCAGGAGTGAGCCGACTCATGCAGCGCTCGAGAAGTTCTGGCGCCACCGTGCGCAGCAGTGCGAGCGACCAGCCTGCGTCGATGGCCGCATCGAGTGCCTGGATCGCCTGTTCGATGCCCATGCGCGCACGCGACTGCACGGTGCCCAGGCCATCCTGCGCGTGGAGGACGAGCGCCGTGAACGTGATGGCATCGCGGTCGTCGATCGCCTGTCGCAACGCAACCCATGGGGGATCGTGCGCGGCATGTGCAGTGGTTGCACCGCGCTGCACGAGCTCAAAGTGACCGAAGGTGATGATTGCCTGCTCGCGCTCATCGCTCACGATTCGGATTCGATGCGGCACACGCGTCGGTCGGTCGGTGCTGGACGATGGATCGATCGGCCATGGTGCCCACTCGATGATGGCGCGCAGTCCCGTGATGTTCGGGATCAGTCGGACAGGTCGGAACGGCTCGGCCCGGTCCTGCGACGAGCCATGATGCATGAGCGTGTAGGCATGTGGATCGTGCCAACGGAGCGGACC
>JAGWXC010000091.1 GCA_018970045.1 Planctomycetota bacterium
GGACCGTGTCCGCAGATGAACGCGATCACGCCCTCGTCGAACATCGCGTGCAGCAGCTTCATGATCAGGTCCTTGTCGCCACCGAAGGGCGTGAGCCGCATCATGCCGCCCACGCCGCCGACGAGCGACGGCTGCGCACGGCCCAGCGAATCCCGCGCAGGCGGGAACCACTCCGGGTGCGCGGCGACCAGCCGCTCGGCATGCTCGCGGAAGGCCGCGTGCAGGCGCGCGTTCCGTCCGTCGGGGCCGTAGTAGCCGCCGTCGCGCAGGATCGTCAGTGCCTCGAGCCCCGACTGGAAGGCACTCACGCTGCTCGAGAACGTGCCGCTGAGCAGCCCGGCCTTCGGGTTCATCGCCTCGGTGAAGAGGCATGCGCAGACCTGGCTCATCTTGCCGATCGTGACCACGTCGACGAACTCGCCCAGGTTCAGCATCTGGAACGCGAACATGCTCTCGGTCCGCCCGAAGCTCTGCACCTCGTCGGCCCAGACCGGGATGCCGGCCTTGCGGCAGATCGTCATGAGCCGCACGAAGAACTCGCGCGGCGCGACCTTGAAGCCGCCCTCGCCCTGCACCGGCTCGATCACGAAGCAGCTGTGCTGGCCAGGGTAGCGGTGGATCGTCTGCTCAAGGTGCCACGCCGCCATCTCGATCGAGCGCTCGCCCATCGCCGGGTCGTAGAACGGCATGTAGTCGACGAGCACGTTCTGCACCACGCCCTGGCGGTACGCCGGACCATCGCCGATCTGGCTCATCGTGGTCGAGCGCCCCATGAAGCAATCGGCGAACGCGATCACGCGAGGCGCCGCGCCCGTCTTCTGCTGGCAGACCTTGAGCGCGCTCTCGTTGGCCATGCATCCGGAGTTGGTGATGAACGCATGGCGGATCGAGCTGCCCTTCGATGCCTCGGCAACCAGCAGCTCGGCGATCGCGATCGAGTCGGCGTTGAACTGCAGGTTCCCTTCCATGACCAAGTCGGCGACCGCGGCACGCAGCCCCGCCCGCACCATGCGCGGGTCGGCGTGGCCGAACATGTGCACGCCGATGCCGTTGATCATGTCCCACTTCACGCTGCCATCGGCCAGCTCGACCAGCGGGCCGCAACCTGCCCCGGAACCCACGTACGGATAGAGCGAAGCGCGGCCGCGCACGCCGCCATTGCGGGCAAGCCATGCGTCGTAGGTGACCTTGCGGCCCGCATCGGCCGGGCGAACGCCGGTGAAGCCCGACTGCAGCGCGCCCACGCGCACCACGATGCGTTCGATCAGGTCGGCGACCTCCGGGTCGCGTGCAAAGGCAGGCAGCACGTCGTGATGGGTCGATCCGTGACTCATACCCGGATGCTATCCCGCACCCGGAGCATGGTCAGGGCAAGCAGCGCAGCGCGCTCACCGAGGCTGTCGAGCTCGGCGAACTCGTCATGCCGGTGCAGGTTGCCGCCGCGGACCCCCATGCCGTCGAGCGTCGGCACGCCGGCCGCCTGAATGATGTTGCCGTCGCTGACGCCGCCGGTGAACCCCGCTCCGACGGTGAGGCCGAGCTCGCCTGCAGCAGCCTGCATGCAGGCCACCAGGCCTTCGACGGACGCAGTGCGCTCCTTGACCGGTCGATTCACCTCGGCCTCGACCTTGACGTGTGGCAGTTCCTCGGCACTGCCACGCGCGAGAGCACGGAATCCATCCATCAGCGCGGCGCCGTCCGCCTCGGACTGCCATCGGATGTTGCCGACCGAGCTCGCGCGGTCAGGGATGATGTTGGCCGCATCGCCGCCACGCAGCAGCGCCATGTTCACGATGCGCCGCGGTGGATCCGCCAGCCGGGCCGCAGCCGCGACGGCCTCACAGAGTGCCGTCACCGCGCTGATGCCGTTCGCCGCATCGCGACCGGCGTGGGCGGCACGGCCCGTCACCTCGATCAAGACGCGTGCGCTGCCGGGTCGCTGCACCACGATCGAGCCATCGGCCATGGCGGGCTCGGGGATGAACGCAGCCACATGCCCGGGCGCGAGTGCCGTGAG
The DNA here is from genome assembly GCA_018970045.1 of Planctomycetota bacterium. Lineage (GTDB taxonomy): Bacteria > Planctomycetota > Phycisphaerae > Phycisphaerales > SM1A02 > SYIB01. Next base: position 2,018 of record JAGWXC010000091.1, read on the forward strand.
CACATCGCGGCTTGCCCATGAACCCGTCTCCTCGTCGGTCGTGGCCACCATGGTCCAGGACAGGTCCTCGATCCCCGCCTGACGGAGCGCACGCAGTGCAAGCAGCACCACCAGCACCCCGCCCTTCATGTCGGCGACCCCGGGGCCCACCACGCGCGAGCCGGATTCGGACCATGTTGCGCCCTGCCACCGCGCATGCACGGTGTCCAGATGCGTGCAGAGCAGCATGCGACGCTGATCGTCGGCACCGCAGCGGGCAGCCACGACCCCCGCGCCCGTGCTGGTGCCGTCCGGCGCCCCGATCCTGTCCATGGCACCGGGCGCAGGGACGCGCTCGATCGACGCCCCCAAGTCCACCAACGCCCGTTCGATCCACGCCAGCGCGCGAACCAAGGCGCCCGCGTCCACGGAGGGCGACTCAAGATCCACCAACTCGCGCCACTGCGACCGCGCCGCGGGCTCCAAGGCGCGCACCGCATCGATCACGGCTCGGTCTCGGGTTCGCGCAGGTTCCGTCATGACGGAGCCACCACGCACGATGGTTGCCAAATGCCCTCGAAGACCGTCGTCGCAGGCCCAGTCATGAACACGCTCGATTCGCCGTTCGCCCACTCCAGATCCAGCGGTCCACCGGGCAATGCTGCCCGGACCGCTGCTGACGTCCGGCCTTCCAGCACGCCCGCCACGGCCACCGCGCACGCACCGGTGCCGCAAGCCTGCGTGATGCCGCTGCCCCGCTCCCACGTTCGCATCCGCACCTTCTCGCGATCGATGACCTCGACCACATGCACGTTGATGCGCGCAGGGAACGCCGCATGATGCTCGAGCACCGGACCGATCGCGCCGAGGTCGATGGACTCCACGCTCGGGCACCAGAGCACCAGGTGCGGGTTGCCCATGCTCACGAGCGTGGCCACGGGTTCGATCGCACCCCACGCCGCGTCACCGAGCGCCGCGCGCAGCACGCCGGCCAGGCCACGATGCGCCACCACCGGAGCATCAGGATCGAACCCAGCCAGTTTCGCAGGGATCCGTGCGCTCGCCAGGATCGGCGCGCCCATGTCCACGCGGACCGACTCGACCAGGTCATCGTCCCCGGCGATCCACGCCAGGCTGAGCACACCACGCCCGGTCTGGACACGCAGTGGGTTCGCCGAGGCCAGGCCGCGATCGATCGCGAACTTGCAGACGCATCGCACGCCATTGCCGCACATCTCGCTCTCGCTGCCATCGGCGTTGAACATGCGCATGCGCACCTGCGCATCGCCCCCCGGATCGGGCGGCATCACGAGGATCAGGCCATCGCTGCCAATGCCCCGGTGCCGGTCGCTCACCTGCCGCGCGAGCGATCCCGGATCGAGCACCTGGTGTGCGAACCCGTCGACGTAGACATAGTCATTGCCGAGCCCGTGCATCTTGGTGAACGGCAGCGCGCTCATGGCCGTCGGATCGTGCCAAGGTCGATGACGACCCGCCCGCGACGGTACACGTCCACGTTCAGCGTGGCGCTGTCGATGAAGCACAGCACGATGCCGTTCACGCCGGTGGCATCGGCGTACGTGAAGTCGCCGATGTGCGGGCCAGCGTAGCGCCCGTTGTCGTAGGACTGCGCGTGGAAGTGGAAGTGCGAGAGCGCGGTATAGCCCGCCTCGAACATCTCCTTGCTGGCCTCGAAGCGGACATCGCTGCCACGCACGCGAGGCGTGAACTCGACGGCCTCGATCCGCCCCTGATCGTCGAGCCGCAAGATGCCCCCATACTCCGTACCGCGGTCGTTCACGTCGCGGTCGCCGATCTCGAAGAGGTGCGCGCGCAGCTGGGGCGACTCGAAGGCCCGGTGCAGCACGAGGATCAGCGCGCAGTCACCCCAGGTCAGCCGGTCGCGCTGGTCGTAGAGGGTCTCGCTGAACTTGCCTTCGAAGCCGTCGAAGTTCGGCGAGTGCCGGCTGGGCTTGATCGTGGCACGGACCTGTTCGAAGAGCTCTTCCTTGGTCCGCGTGGCGAGCTCGGGCCAACCCTCCACCACCGCCATCGCCACGGGGACTTCACGTACGTCAAGCGAGCGGCGCGTGGCGTCGGGGAGTTTCGCGAGCGCGGTCTTGGCGCGCGCGAGGAAGGTCGCCCGCGAAGGCTGCACGAGCGCCCGCATCCAGAGGATCTCCTCCTTGTTGCGCGGCATGATGCCCAGGTCGAGCACGCCTGCCCGGAGTTCGCGCATGAGGGCATCGCCCTTGGCGGGTTCGGTCGCGCGGAGTTCGGCCATGAGCCGTTCTTCCTGCCCCTGCGCCACGAGCAATTCCCAGCAGCGCATCCGCAGGTTGTCCTGCTGGCGCACGGCGGGATCGTTCATGGTCCGGAAGAGTTCCGGAATGATTCCATCCTCGCCGTACAGCGCCACCAGCGCCAGGCGCTCCGGCCGCTCCTTCGGCTTGTCGTCCCACCCGGGCACGGGCGAGGCCCACGCGCGAATGAGCGCCGGCACGAGTGCGTTCCAGCGGAGCTCGGCGATGCGTTGGCAGAGCGTGCGTCGCCACTCGAGCGCCGTCATGCGCGCCAGGTTGACCTCGATGGCCTCTTCGAGCGCGGGCTTGTCGAGCCGATACAGGCGATCGAACGCCTGCTCACGGATCTGCTGGACGTAGCCCGTCGAGACCACGATCGACTTGAGCTGCCGGATGTACTCCGGCGTGGGCGCAGCATCAAGTTGCTCCATCGCGCGGATGTGCCGGGTGGGCAGCGCATCAGGCGTGGCCAGCACACCCTGCGGGTCGCTGATCGGACCCGATGCACAGGCTGCCAGAAGAAGGGCAAGGACGATCGGCGCGGCCGTGCGCATGCGTCGGAGTGTACGACGTCAGCGCCGGACTACACTTTCGACATGGCTCGCAACGCGAAGGCACAGCCCCATGAACCGCTCGAGGAGCGGGTCCAGGCGGTGCTGGACCTGGTCCGGCCGGGCATTCGTGACGACGGCGGCGACGTGGAGCTCGTCAGTTCAGACCGCGGTCAGGTCGTGCTGCGCTTCCTAGGTGCCTGTATCACCTGCCCCAGCAAGTCCATGACCTTGCGGGGCGGCATCGAGCGGCTGCTCAGGGAGCGAATCCCTGAGATCGTCTCGGTCAAGTCGTTGAATTGAGAGGCGAAGCAGCGGAGCGCGGGGCGATCGAATGCAGCTCGAGAAAGCCGCGACGATCCAGCCTCAGGCGCCAGCCGTGCCGTCTTCCGTGATGCGGCCGGCGATGTCGGTCCGCCGCTGCTGCTGCTCCTCGAGGATCTCCTTGGCCACCTCACTGCGGTGGACCGGCATCTCTCGGGGGAAATCGAAGGCGATGCGCACGCGATCACCCTTGATGGCGGCGATCCGGATCGTCCCGAGCGGAGCTGCGGGATTTCCGATGATGACTTCTTCGCCAACGTGACGGGTAATGACCAGCACTGCGGACCTCCTGCCCAGACTGGCCACCGCGCGCATCCGTTCGCACCGTGCGGTGGCTGACCCGGGCGACACACCCGGACCATTTCAGGGTACCCCCCTCCTTCGGGATTCCCCTCACCTGAGATGAACAAAAGTCGAGTTCCGGCAGCGGGTTATCTTTGGAAGTCCATAAAAATGCCCCTGCACCCTTGTGAGGTGCAGGGGCATCGACGGAAACGGGCTCTCGCCCAACTCGCCTCATCCTTGAGGCCGCCACCGCCATCCTTGGCTGTGACCCGAGCCATCCATGGCTCGAACTGATTCTGGAACAGGCTGCGTCCGTGCAGTCGGGTTCCAGCGTTTCAGGGCACCTTCCCTGTGCCCCGATTGGGTGCGTTCCCTGCACCCACTGCACCATCCTGGTGCGTTCGTTCGAGCTGCAGCGCGCGCGGTGCGCTCACTGCATGCCCGTGATGTCCTCCAACGTCGGCTCGCGATACTGCGAAGCGCTGATGAGTTCGATGTGGTTGCCGACGCCAAGCAGGACCACCTTGTCCTCGAGCTTGAAGAGGTCGAGCAACCGATCCGGGATGCGAATGCGGCCGGCATTGTCGAGCTCGAGCGAATCGCTGGTGGCGAACAGCAGCGCCGCCCGCTTGGCGGCCTGGGCATCGTTCACCAGCCCCGATCGGAATGGCTCCGCCTGCAGCTCGAATTCCTTTTCGGTCCACAGGCAGAGACGGCCACCCGAGCCCGGCGACACCATGATCCTCGCGCCGTGGACCTTGGGGTCCAAGCGTGCCCGCCACTGGGCGGGAATGGCCAGACGACGCTTCGCGTCGAGGCCGTGGATGTAGGTGGACGTGAAAAGCACTCAAGTGACCTCAAGCCCCACTGTACGACACTTTGCCCCACCATGCAACACACTGCGACAATTTTTCTCAAGTCCGCCCCACTTGAGCCATAATCTCCGGGGTTCAGAGAACATAAGTCTTGATTATGTCGTTGGTTAGGTCACAATCGGCCGTCCGGCCCGTTGTTTCACCACGGGAGATTGCATGCTGACCGACCGCCCCCCGCTTTCACGGCCCCTGGCCGACCCTGCGCTGGCCCTGATCCCCAATGCCGCCATGTTGCTGACCGCCACCTTCGGCGAGATCCGCACCGGCGTCATCGTGCGGTGCGTCCAACAGTGTGCGATGCACCCACCCATGCTGATGGTGGCGCTTGAGAAGGGGCAGATCATCAGCCCACTGATCCGCGACAGCCGCAACTTCACGCTGAGCGTGCTGCCCAAGGAAGATGCCTTGCTGCGCCGCATGTTCGCGCGCGCACCCGATCACGGCGGCGATCCCTTCATGGGCATCCCTCACCGCACGGCACCCAGCCGCGGCGTGGTCCCCGAGCGCGCACACGCCTTCTTCGATTGTGAACTCGTGCGTCACCTCGACATCGATGCTGACTTCGAGGTCTACGTCGGCATGGTGCATCACGCGCAGGTCATGCATGCCCCGGGCTCGTGCCTCTGTGCCGGTCCCGTCGAGGCACCCGAGAAGCCCGCCTTCCGCACGCGCCACCTTCCGGCCACGACCACGCTTGAACCCGTGCCCAGCGCGCCCGTGCGCCGCAGTGCCACGCCCAAGGCTGCACCTCGACGCATTCGCCCCGTCGCCAAGAAGGCGCCCGCGCGCGGCGGCTCGCGCACCTCGAGTGGATCAGCCAACCGCAAGCGCTGAGCTTCGTGCCCAAGGCGAGGGCGGGTTCGCCGCCTGCGCAGCCTGATGCACCGCCTAAGATCGTCCTCATGCGCGCGGGCTCCACTGCCTCTGGCCTCTTTCGCGGGGCCTCGAATCGATTCGGTCTCGACTACCGAGCCGAGGCAGTCATGCTTGGCGCACCGTGCGTGCCCATCATCGATGCCCACCTCCACGTGAACGGCGCACGGGCAGCCACGCTGCTGCGCGAGTGCTGCGACCTGTACGGGATCGAGCGTCTGCACTCGATGACGCATCTGGAACAGCTCGATTCGATCCGGGCGGCGTTCGGCGACCGCATCGACTTCATCGCCGTGCCGAACTTCGCCGACCCTGATCGGCTGCATGCGCACACGGCGGGTTACCTCGATCGCATCCGTGCGTTCCACCGGGAGGGCGTGCGCACCGTCAAATTCTGGGCCGCGCCGCGGGCGACGGACATCGCGATCGAAGCGGGCCATGCGGGTGCGCTTGGCTTGGGCGCGGCGGCGCGCGTGGAGGCCGCTGAACTCGCTGCGTCGCTGGGCATGCGCTTCATGGTGCACTGTGCGGATCCCGATACCTGGTTCGCCACGCGCTACCGGGACAGCGCCATCTACGGCACCAAGCGCTCCCACTACGAACCGCTCGAGGCCATGCTCGAGCGCTGGCGCGTGCCGACGCTGGTGGCGCACATGGGCGGTTGGCCTGAGGACCTCTCGTTCCTGGATGGCCTCCTGACCCGCCACAGCAATCTCTGGCTGGACACCAGCGCGACCAAGTGGATGGTGCGTGAACTCTCGCTGCACCCGCGTGATGAGTTCATCGCGTTCCTCGATCGACACCGCTCGCGCATCATGTTCGGCAGCGACACCGTGACCAGCGACGATCACTTGATCGCCATGGACGGCAAGACAGAGATGGCGGCCAAGGCCAGCGACGAGCGCGAGGCCTTCGAGCTCTATGCCAGCCGCTACTGGACGCTGCGGACCTTCTGGGAAACCCGCTGGAGCGGTCCGAGTCCCATCAGCGACCCGGACCTGGCGATGGTCGACCCCGTTCGGCACGGACCGCTTGACGCACCCGGGATTCGCGGGATCGGCCTGGATCCCGAGCGGCTTTCGTGGCTCTACCGCGGCGCCGTCGAGGCGTTCCTCGCGGCCTGACACGCTCGGATCACGCCGTGACCAAGGGCTCGCGCAGCGCCGCCGCGGCAGCGCATGCCCGCGCGCCAGCCGAGGCCAGTTCCTCCGGGGCGCCGAGCAGGCGAGCCAGGCACAGGGCGAGTTCGTTGACCCCGGGTTCGCTCGGCGTGATCAGCCACGGAGCCGCCGTTGACCCAGTCGGCGCGAGGCATGCAACGCCGGCCGCTGCGAAGGGCGCGAGGCACTCAGGCACGTCACGTTGCGTGGCATGCCTGCACGAACCATCGATCGTTGGCGCCACCACCGCGACGGCAGCCTGTGCCGCGATCGAGGCGAGCGCGGCATGGTCATCGAGCACGATGAGCGCATCGCCCAGCTGCATGTCGCGAGCGAGCGCGCGGGCACGGTCGAGGCGGGCTGCATCCGGCGCCACGACGACGCGGGCCCGGCAGCCCAACAACGACAGCCTCGCGACCACTTCCACCGCCGACAGCGCACAGACGGTCGATGCAGGCTCGCCGCACCAGAGCACAAGCGGCGCACCGGGCTCCGCGCTCCACGTGGATGGCGATACGGCCTCCCACGAGGTCGGTGCTTGCTCGGCCCACGCCACGCCATCGGGAACGCCGTGCTGCCAGTCGCCCCACGCGACCACACGGCCGTGGCCGTGCGTCCAGCGGGCCAGACGCCGGGCACTCGGGCGCACCCCGATCACGCGGCCGGCATCAAGACCCGCGGCCCGAGCGTGGGCCGTGGCCGTTCCCACCGCCACGATCCGTTC
>JAGWXC010000092.1 GCA_018970045.1 Planctomycetota bacterium
CGCCGTGCCCTTGAGGCTCGGCTTCAGCGTGACGAGGGAACGGTCGGCTTCCGGCACGCGGCGCATGCTATGGGGATGTTGGTGCGGGCCACGCCATCACGGACGGGGTCACGATGCGAAGCCCGTGCAGCCTGCTCTCGCAGGGCTGGTCGGCATTGGCCGAGCCTGTGACGGTGGTGCCGGTGGCCACGCCATCGCCGATCCGCGCAGCACCGGATCCGGCATCAAGCAGGAGACTGAACGACAGCACGCCCGTGGCGCAGTGATAGGTGTTGTTGCCGCTCTCGCCCTGCACGTAGGGCCCGGGAGCGTCGTAGCGATCGTCGCCGGCCAGGTCGAGCAGCATGCCGATCGCCTGCATCGCACCGGAGCCCTGCGCAAGCACGCTGCCGCGGTAGTGATCGTTGCCCGCAGCGTCCACCAAGACTGCACTCGACGCATCCCATGCCGCACCTTGGTTGGCGGCGGTGCGACCCCAGTAGACGTCGTCACCGGCATCGTCGAGCAGGGCGCCAAACGCCATGTGCGCTGCAAATCCCTGGCTGTATCGATCGGCTCGGTAGAGATCTCGGCCGGCTGCGTCATGCAGCACGCCAAGGCCATGCAAGTAGCCACCACCTTGGGAGAACTCGCCGCCCTCGTAGCGGTCGTCGCCGCCCGCATCGAAGAGGATCCCGATGCCGCCGGCGGCGTAGCGCCGGAAGCCGTAGCCCACGCCTTGGCTGAACGCCAGATTGGTGGCGGGTGTGCCGTACGCGCTCGGTGCACCGAAATCCGCGACGTAGCGATCGTCGCCCGCGCGATCGATGAGCATGCCGATGCCGCGCGGACCGCCGACGCCCTGCGAGAGCGTGCCTCCCCGCACATCATCGGCACCGCCCTCATCGAGCACAATGCCGGCGCCGTACATCGCCGCCCCGATGCTCCATGCCCCGCCCTCGTAGCGGTCGTCGCCGCCGCGGTCACGGATCAGGCCTATGCCGAACGCACCCGCGCCGACAGAAAGAAGTCCGCCGCGATAGTGATCGTTGCCGCCGTGATCATCGATGGCCGCAAGGCAGGCGATGCCGGAGCCGGGCCCGCCGATCGCACCGCCCTCATAGCGATCGTTGCCGCCCAGGTCGACGATCACTGAATCCACGGCACCGCCAGCGTTCCACACATATCGATCATCACCGCCAGGGTCGAGCACTGCAGCGACGGCGTCCATGTCGTATCGATTCGGTCCGACACCGCCCACCACGACCCAACCGAGGCCCTCAATCACCTCGGCGGCGAGGATCGCGCCGTCGACCTTGCCCGCGAGCGGCTCGGGAAGCGGCGCGGCGTCCTGCTTGGCCCAGTCGATGCTGCGCGGCAGTTCCGCGTCAAGGTGCGCAAGCAGCGCCGGGATGGCGGACCACCCTGCGGCCGTGCTCGCGCGGATGAGCGCCAGATCCTGGTTGAGTTCGGGCCCATCGAGCAGCACCGATCGAGCGCTCCGCTCGGCCAGGCCAATCGCACGGCGGCGCAACTCCGTACGGTCGCACGCGAGCCGCTCAAGCACGGGGTCGAGGAGGGCCATGCGGTGCACCCGCGCCCCATTCGCAAGGAAGTCCAGCGCGAAGATCGCGCCTTGGGTGTCGGCCATGGGCAAGGTGCCCTGTCCTGCGGAGGTGTCGAAGCGCTGGCCGAGCGCCTGCGCCGCGGTCACGGCAAGGCTCTGCATCGGCGGCAAGCCTGAGCGGATCGGAGCGGTGGTGGACCGGGCGACGTCCGCCACGAGCCAGGGTTCGTCGAAGCATCGCACGACCCAGGGCGAGTCGTTGGGATCGCGCCGCTCCACGCCGAATCGGCGGATCAACCCGGCAGTGGCGCGGAGCGGTTCGACGAGTTGATGCGTGGCCACGGCATCACCGACGATCGAGCCTGCTGCGAACGGGTCGACCAGCGCGGCGGGCGCTGGCGGAGCGGGCGCGATCCGCTCACCCGTGCCGAGCGTTCCGGTGGGTGCGTCCTGCGCAGCGAGCATGAGGACCAGCAGCGTTGCACCGTGCATGCGACGAGGATAGCGGTCATACTTGCACGCATGCCCAAGGCCGACCACCCCTTCACCGACGCCGCGCGCGGCGTCCGACTGCAGAAGTTCCTTGCCGATGCGGGCGTGGCCAGCCGTCGACGTTGCGAGGAGATGATCGCCGAGGGCCTCGTCGAGGTGAACGGCACGCTCGTGGCGAGCTTGCCGGCTTGGATCGATCCGGTCAAGGACGAGGTGGTCGCGGACGGCCGGCGCGTGCGACGGGACTCGCGCGTGGCGTACGTGCTGCTCTTCAAGCCCAAGGGCGTGGTCTGCACCAACAGCGATCCTGAAGGCCGCTCGTGCGCCGTGGACCTGGTCGAGCACCCGAGCGGCTTGCGCCTCTACCCGGTGGGCCGACTCGACATGGATTCATCTGGGCTGCTGCTCATGACCAACGACGGTGAGCTCGCCAACCGGCTCACGCACCCGCGCTACGAGATGCACAAGGGCTACGAGGTGACGGTGGCCGGGCAACTGTCGGATGAGGATCTGTCGCGGCTTGAGCGCGGGGTCTTTCTCAGCGATGGCGAGCGCGGGCCGGGCCGCAAGGCCAAGGCTGGCCGGCTCGACGTGATCGCGCGCGATCGGCAGAAGACCATCCTCTACATGGAGCTCTTCGAGGGCCGCAATCGCCAGATCCGCCGCATGCTGCTCGCGCTTGGCCATCCGGTGAAGAAACTGCGTCGCGTGAAGATGGGCCCACTGCGGTTGAAGGGACTCGCCGTGGGCGAATGGCGTGACCTCACCGCCGATGAACTGGATCAGGTCCGTCGCGATGCCTTCGCCGATGCAGCCACGATCCACCGTCGGCGCGAACGCGCCGAACGCAACGAAGGTGGCGCCCCGGTGCGCAAGCGTCGCGGCATCCACGCCTCGCGCCGGAACGAGAAGAGCGATCGCCTCGAGCGCCGCGCGCAGCGCACGCGCGACCTGTCGGCCAAGGCCCGCGCCGAGCGTGGCTCGGCGAAGTCCAGGGACGAGCGAGGGCCGAATGCCCGCGCCGAGCGATCGGTGAGGCCTGCTGATGGCGCGCGCACGCCGTCCCGGCGGGACGAGCGGTCACCCCCGAAGCCTGCCCCCCGCGCCTCGCAGGATCGCGGCGCTGGTGCGAGGATGGGCGAACGGAAGGCGTCGGGCTCGCGAGAGAGCGCCGACCGGCGCACTGGAGCACCGTCGCGCAGCAAGGCTCCGAAGGGCAAGCCTGCGCGCAGCCGCCGCGACGACGCTTCGCTCGATCATCGTCCTCGCCTATCCTGATCCGCATGCCCCTGTACGAGTACGAGTGCATCGAGGACGGCGAGGTGATCGAGCTGCTTCGCCCCATGAGGGACGCTGACGGACCCGTCGAGGATCCTGCCGGCAAGGGTCGCACGTTCAAGCGCCGGCACAGCGTGTTCGGCGTGGGCGGTTCCCCGGTCGGCAGCACCCATGTGCACACCGGTGGCTGCTGCCCGTGCGGCAAGAATGCCGGCAGCTGCGGTTCGATGAACTGAACGCGGCCGCCCGCGGGTGTGGATAGGCTCGACGGGATGGAACGTTGGCTCATCATCCACGGCGTTGACTTCAGCGGTGCCGAATCCGGCGGTGCGCACAAGATCCGCATCGCCACGCGGCATGGCCGCACCACCCCGGTGCAGGTCGAGCGCGCCGATCGCAAGGGCCTCCTCGAGCGCATCAAGGCGAGCGCCGCCGATGGTCGTCCGCACCTGTGGCGCATCGATGCCCCGATGGGTCTCGCCGCGCCCACGCTCGACGAGGCCGGCGTCAAGGGTTGGAAGGGCGGCGCCGACTGGATGGCCGGATTCGCAGGTGCGCGCGACTGGCGCGGTGGCCTGCGCACGCTGACGCGCCAGGAACCACGCCGGGCCTGCGACCACGAGATGCGCACGCCGATGCCACCGACGAACCTGCGTGTCTTCAAGCAGACGTGGACGTTCGTCTGCGAGATCCTGATGCCGCTCGCGGAGGCTGGCGTCCGCATCGAGCCGGTTGTCACCGGTGCGCCAGGCATGCAGACGGTGGTGTGCGAGAGTTGTCCCTCCAGCGACTTGCAGCGTCGTGGCTGGCCGCACAAGGGCTACAAGGGCAAGGGCGAGCGGCCGCGCGAGGTCCGCGAGGAGATCCTCTCGCGAGCCGTCCGGGCCGGGCTCGTTGTGCCTGAGTCGGTGGGTGAACAGGCGATCGCCGATGAAGAGGGCGACCTGCTCGATGCCTTGGTGCTGGCGCTCGAGCCCGCACCCACGGTGGCACCCAAGGAAGCGCTGATCGAGGGCTGGGTCTTCTGATCGCGCACGACGGCGCGGCGGCGCTGTTTCGAAGGCCGGGTGCGCTGGTCGCGCGTGGGCTCAGACCCCGCGCGTGGATGGATCCCAGATGACCTTGTGCAACTGTCCCTGCTGCCGCACCGGGAGGCGGTCGGCGAGGATCCACTCGGCCAGCGATCGATGAGACAGACCTTCGCAGCCTTGGATGTCGGCGTCGCCGGCTTGGCGGTGCGCGGCACTGAAGAGCACGGCGTTGCAGCGCTCATGCAGCCGCTCGCGCAACAGGAGCTCGCGGGCCCACTCGTAGTCCGCGCGGTCGGTGATGACGAACTTCACCTCGTCGCGCGGCCGAAGGTTCGCCAAGTTGTCCCAACGATTGCGGTCGACTTCGCCGCTGCCGGGGGTCTTCACGTCGAGGATGCGGATGACCGCCGGGTGGCACGGCCTGATGTCGATCGAGCCGCTCGTCTCGACGAGCACGGTGAAGCCCTCGTCGCAGAGCGTGGCCATGGCGAGGAACGCATTGCGTTGGGCGAGCGGCTCCCCGCCGGTGAACTCGACCGTCGGGCACCCGAATGCACGCACGCGCTCGAGCAGCGCAGCGATCGGCATGGTTGTGCCTTCCCGGAACGCATAGCTCGTGTCGCAGTAATGGCACCGCAGCGGGCAGCCCGTGAGCCGCACGAAGACCATCGGCACGCCGGCCCAGGTGCTCTCGCCCTGGATCGAGTGGAAGACCTCGTTCACGCGCAGCGTGGGCTCGGTGGTGACGGGGAGGCTGGTCATGCGCGGATGGTTGGGTGTGTGGATGGCGGCACGCAGGGGAGGGCTTCTGCACCTCGCTGAAAGAGAAAGACCGTCGCGGAATCCGCGACGGTCAATGCGCACGAGAGGACTCGAACCTCCATGGGTTGCCCCACCAGCACCTCAAGCTGGCGCGTCTGCCAATTTCGCCACATGCGCAGGAAGCAGGGGCGGCGAGTATAGCGCGGGCACGCGTCGATGAGTTCGATCCATGTGCTGTCCTGATAAACACAGCGGGCCCCGGCATGTGCCGGAGCCCGCTGGAAACTCACACAGGATGGACGCGCTCAACTGCCCCAGGCAGCGAGGAGCAGCCCGAGGTCGCTGCCGTCAACCAGCCCATCACCCGTCAGGTCGGGCGACGACGAGCCCCAACCAGCGAGGAGCAGACCAAGGTCGCCGCCGTCGACCGCACCGTTGCCATCGAGGTCGGCCGGGTTGCTGGCGGTGCAGCCAATGCCCTCGACGCGGAAGTCATCGACCCCGGCCTCGACGACGGAGCCGCTGATCTCGTCGCGGGCGCGGAAGCGGACCTTCATGGTCGCGGTCGGCGTCACGAACTGCCCGACGCGGAAGCTCTTGGTCGCCCAAGCGTTCAGGTTCTCAGTGACGAGCTCCATCTGCACCCAGGTGGAGCCACCGTTGTTGCTGATCTCGACCGGCATCGAGTCCTCGTTCGGCGCTGCACCCGTGTTGTTGGAGTACCAGCGGGCGTAGGACACGATGCCGTCCTCGTAGCCCGCGAGGTTGAACGTCGGGCTCGTGAGGGTGGTGGTGCCGCCATCGACATCCTGCTCACCCAGCGCGCCACCAACCGAGCCCTGGCCAGTCACCCAGCACAGCGTGCCGGTGCCAGCGTCGTTCTCGGGCTGGGCGGCCGTGCCGTTGGGATCGACGCGGGTCCAGATGCCGGTCGTGGCGTTGTCGGTCGGCGTCCCGACCACCCAACCGGTGTTGGTCTCCATGGTGTCGAACAGCACCTGATCGACCGCCGTCGCGCTCAGCGAGCTGTAGAACGCCGCCGGGGCGGTGCTCGGGCTCGTGACCGTCGAACCGCTGGTGGTCGCGGCCGAAACGTACCACTGCACGTTGCTCAGGCACGCCGTTGCGGGCACCTGCACCGTGTACTGGTTGGAGGCGCCCTGAGTCATCGGCACGGCGGTGAACGAACCGGTTCCGCCGTTGCGCCAGAAGAAGGTTCCGCTGCCCAGCTGCGGGGTGCCTGCGAGCGGGGCCACGTTGACCGCAAGCGTGCTGCTTCCGTTGGGAGCCACCGTCGCTGGGATCCCGTTGGGGAACGAGAAGGCCAAGAGCTGCAGCGCCGGGCCAGGAAGGCCGTGGAGCGTGAAGGCGCCGTTGATCTCCTGGTAGTTCGGCGTGCCGTCGGTGATGTCGCTGTTGTTGTCATCCAGCGTGAGGAAGTCGATCGTGATGTCGCCGGCGATCGTTGTGCCGGTGTGCAGCGGAATGCTGTTCACGCACAGCAGGCTCGTGCGAGCCAGGCCGGCCGCGCTGCCGTACTTGGCGCCGAGGGCCTCTCGCGTGTCCCACACGCAGCCGGAGATGAGCTGGCCGCAGCTGTGGATCGCGCTGCCGCAGGAGCTGCAGCCCGTCGATGAGTACGTGCAGGTGTTGTCGGCGTTACGGATGCCGGTGTTGCACGCCTGGAAGCCCAGGCCCAGCCGCGGGTCATCGCTGATGAGCAGCGACATGCAGTCGCTCATGCCTTCGCCGTAGGCACCCTGGCCGCTGCCGCCCGAGGCCACCATGTGGTGACCGAACTCGTGGTGCACGACCGTGCTGAACGCGGTGTTGTTGCAGCCGCCAGCCGCCGGGTAGAAGTTGATCGAGGTCCCGTTGTAGAACGCGTTGCAGCTGCCGCTGACCTGCACGTTGACGGCGAAGCTGAGCTGGTTCGCGATCGTCGGGTACGACGGGTTGTTGGCGAGTGCGAAGTCACGCACGATGTTCGCGTGACGGTACGCATTGACCTCGGCGCGGGCAGCCTCGACCAGGTTGTCCGCGTTGAACATCGTGTTCAGTGACGTGCCGACCGTCCCGCTGACCGTGGCAGTCGGGGTGGAGTTGGCGTTGGCGGCGTTGAACACCTTGAAGTACTTGCCCGCCAGCGTGCTTGTGATCGTGACCGAGCCCGTCTGGCCGGGGATCACGAAGTTGCCGTTCGCATCCGCGAAGACGCTGGTCGCACCGATCGACACGCCCGCGTACTGCAGCGGAGCGGTGGCTTCGACGGCGCAGGCGTCGGCCTGATAGCCGGGGGTCGCCTGACCCTGCACCGTGCCGGTGGCATCGGCGTAGCACACCTGGTTCTCCTCGAACATCACCTCGCCCGTCGCAGGGTCGGTGATGTAGAGCAGGCGCGCGTAGTCCTCGTCGCCGGGCATGCCGCGATCGACGATGAACTTCACGCCAAGTCGCGGAGCGACCTTGAGGTCATCCTCGCCGGCGAAGATCACGAGTTCAGCAGGGACATCGTTCGCTGCCGCGGCGAGCCGCTTCTGCAGCTTGCTCGCGTAGCGGGATGGATCGAGCGGAGCGCCGACGGCGATGAACGCCTTCACGGTCTCGGGGAAGGTGCCCAGGTCCTTGAGGTCGCTCGAGGCGAGCACGAGCGGGAAGCCCGCCTCGTTGCGCACGAGCAGGCGCAGGCTGCTGCGGAAGACCGGCACGCCGTGCACGGCCTGCGTGTAGCCCACGAGCGAGAAGTCGTAGGTGCCGGTCACGGCGTCCCACATCAGCGGGATCATGTGCTCGCCTTCGCCCCACGGGCCGATCGGGAGCAGCTGCGATGCATCGGCGCCCCAGATCGACGCATGCTGCGCGACGAACGCCGCGGCGCTCTCGACCGGGCTGTTTCCCTGGCTGAACGCGCGACCGTAGACGCGCGTGAGGTTGCCATGGTCGTTGATGAAGAAGCCCGTTCCGGCGTTGGCTTCGAGGAACGCAGTGCGCGCCTCGGCGGGGCTGGTGCGGGGGAGTTGACCGACCTGCGCGAGTGCGGTGGGCGCGAGGGTCAAGGTCAGTGCGGCGACGAGTCCAAGCGTGGGGCGCATTCGTTTCTCCGTGGGTTGAAAGACCCGGCAGGGTGATGCCGGTCGTGGGGGTCTCGGTCCTGGGGCACCGCTGTCCAGGGCTGCATGGAGTATTGCCCGAGTGTGAAGACTTGGCGACCGCCAGAGGGCACTTTTTGGGCATTTCAGGGGTAGCCTTGGCCCGATGGCCGCCAAGGAGCGCTCCACCTCCCGGGAGCCGACGATCGAAAACCGTCGCGCGCGCCATGATTACGCCATCGAGGACACCCTCGAATGCGGCATCGAGCTCCTTGGGACCGAGGTGAAGAGCCTCCGGAACAGCCAGGTCCAGCTCGACCAGGGGTTCGTGATGGCCAAGGCCGTCCCGGTCGGCTTGGAGCTGCACGGGGTCCACATCGCCGAGTACCCCCAGGCGCTGCCCCAGCATCAGCACGTCCCGACCCGGGTCCGGCGGCTCTTGGCCCACCGGCGCGAGATCGACAAGCTGGCCACCCAGCAGAAGGCCAAGGGCGCCTCGCTGATCCCGCTCAAGATCTACTTCGTGAAGGGCCGCGCCAAGGTCCTGGTCGGCGTCGGCTTCGGCCGCAAGAAGGGCGACAAGCGCGAGCACATCAAAGAGAAGGAAGCCAAGCGCGACATGCAGCGCGCGACCGGCGCGCGCCGGCGGTTGTGAGTCGCGAGCGGTGCGTGGGCGCGATTCCGAAGTTGAACGCGCGCGACCGGCACGCGCCGAGGGGTTGTGAGTGGGTCGCGGGCCCGTGCCCGCGCTGATCCCGCTTGTGTGCTGCGCTCGTCCTCCCGCTCCCTCGGGTTCCGGCTGCGCGGACGCGCGCGCTGCACCCGGCTCCGCGCGCGCTCCTCCTGCGTCGCTCGGCGGGGCTGGCACCCGCCTCCGATG
>JAGWXC010000093.1 GCA_018970045.1 Planctomycetota bacterium
GCGCGCGGGAGTAGCCTCCGTCCCATGAGGAGCAGGACCTATCGCGATCCGGTGGTGGAGTTCTACAAGCGGGATGTGGATCGCTCGCTCCTGCGGGAGAACCTGAAGCTCACCCCGGCCCAGCGGCTCGAGAAACTCCTCAGGTTCAGCGCCTTCGCTGCCGAGATGCGTGCGGCGGGTGAACGCGCGCGCGGTTCCCGAAAACCATGAACCTCCGATTTGACGAACTGCTGCCGCTGCTCGTCCGGGAGGGGGTGGAATTCATCCTCATCGGCGGTGTCGCGGGCAACCTTCATGGGGCGGCTCGGCTGACCTACGATGTGGACCTCGTCTACAACCGGGGACGGGCGAATCTCGAGCGGTTGGTCCGAGTTCTGGCGCCGATGAATCCCTACCTACGGGGTGCGCCGGCCGGACTGCCTTTCCACTTGGATCTCCCAACCCTGAGGAATGGTCTGAATTTCACCTTGGCCACCCGGATGGGGGATCTGGACCTGCTGGGGGAGGTCCTGGGAGGTGGCACCTACCTGGAGCTCCTTCCCCACTCCATGGAGGTCGAGGCGTTCGGGGTCACCTTCCGCTGTGTGGACCTGCCGACCCTGATCCGGCTGAAGCGTGCGGCAGGACGACCCAAGGATCTGGAATCCCTCGCCGAGCTCGAAGCCCTCCTCGAGGAACGCGACCGGGTCTGAGCGGCGGTTAACAAAACTCGGCTCCCCGGTTTGGACATACCGCTTGCGCTGACTCCTCCTCCGTCCATTCTCGCCACCCCTTATGCTCAAAGCCGGCATCGTCGGGCTTCCCAACGTCGGGAAGTCGACCCTCTTCAACGCCGTCACCCGCACCCGAAAGGCGCAGGCGGCCAACTACCCCTTCTGTACCATCGACCCCAACGTCGGTGTCGTCACCGTCCCGGATGACCGCCTCGCCGTCCTACAGAAGATCGCCAAGACCAACGTCGTCATCCCCGCCGCCATCGAGTTCGTCGACATCGCCGGCCTCGTGAAGGGCGCCAGCGCCGGTGAAGGTCTCGGCAACAAGTTCCTCAGCCACATCCGCGAGGTCGACGCCGTCCTCCATGTCGTCCGCTGCTTCATCGACAACGACATCACCCATGTCGAGGGCTCGGTCGACCCGATCCGCGACATCGGCACCATCGAGACCGAGCTCCTCCTCGCAGACCTCCAGGTCATCGAGGGCTCGCTCGACAAGGCGCGCCGCAACGCGAAGTCGGGCGACAAGGAGGCCATCCTGCGCCTCGCCGTCCTCGAGCGCTGCTTCGAGTGCCTGAACGCCAGCAACCCGATCCGCTCGATCAAGTTCGAGGGAGACGAGGCCAAGGTCCTCAAGACCCTCGGCATGATCACGGCGAAGCCCACGCTGTACATCGCGAATGTCGACGAGGCTGGCATCGACGGCAGCGGCGAGCTCGTCCAGCGCGTGCGCGCCCACGCGAAGTCGACGGGCGGCAATGTCGTCGTCGTCTGCGCGAAGATCGAGTCGGAGCTCGCCGAACTTCCCGAGGCGGACCGCAAGGAACTGCTCGAGTCGATGGGAATGAAGGAGCCGGCGCTCAACTCGGTCATCCGCGCGGCGTACGACCTCCTCGGCCTCCAGAGCTACTTCACCGCGGGCGAGAAGGAGATCCGCGCCTGGACGATCCACAAGGGCTTCACCGCCCCGCAGGCCGCCGGCGTGATCCACACCGACTTCGAGCGCGGCTTCATCCGCGCCGAGGTCTACACGGTGAAGGACCTGCAGGAACTGAAGAACGAGAAGTCCATCCGCGAGGCCGGTCGCATGCGTGCCGAGGGCAAGTCGTACGTCATGCAGGATGGCGACGTCTGCCACTTCCTGTTCAACGTCTGAGCAGTGCTTCCAGGGCGGCGGGAGCTGATCACCGCCCCGTGGTGCAGCGGTGGTCCTGCCGTCGATCAGTCGAACGCGACATCGAGCGCGATGGCGCCATGGAGTCGCTCGAGGTAGCGATCGAACGGGATCTCGACCGCGCCGAGCGCGAGCACGTGCGGGTTGGCGTACTGCGAGTCGACCAGCGTGAACCCCCGGCGGGCCAGGCGCCGCATCAGCGCGGCGAACGCCACCTTGCTCGCATCGCGCGCCCACGGCTCGCGCACGGTGAACATGCTCTCGCCGAAAAACGCGCCTCCGAGCGACACGCCGTAGAGGCCGCCCGCCAGGCGGTCCCCCGCCCAGGCCTCGACCGAGTGCGCGATGCCAAGCGCATGAAGCTGGCCGAACGCCGTGCGGATGCGTTCGCCGATCCAACTGCGATTCTCGTCGGAACGATCGATCGCGCACGCAGCGACCACCGCATCGAAGGCCGAGTCGATGCGCACCTCGAACGGACCATTTCGGATCGTGCGCGCGAGCCGTTCACCGGGCTTCCACGTCGCGGGCTCGAAGATCGCGCGCGGATCGCACGTGAAGTAGTCCACGCGACTGGTTTCGGGGTCAGCCATCGGAAAGGCACCCTGCGCATACGCCGAGAGCAGCATCTCTGGCGAAAGATCGGCTTCCGGTCGCTGGCGGGTCACGCGGGCATCATCGCGCGCGGTGCGACGGAGCGCCAGCATCGCGCCGCACGTCGGGTCGATCGCAGGGGCCAGCGTCCGGGCGCCCACCTCAATCCATCGACGCCGTCGGTGGGCTCGGGGCGTTTACTCACACCGCTTGAGCAGGCTTGGGCTTGGGCCTGCTGATCACGCGGACCTGCGCGAACTGGCGGTGACCGCTCGTGCCACTGTGGTGGCCATAGCCAGACTGCCGCGCGCCGACCCAGGGCGAGCCGCTCGCACCCCCGCAACCCTGGTTCACGCCGACCATGCCGATGTGCAGCCGCTCGGCCACCTCGCGCGCGCGCTCCTCGTCGCGGCCGAAGACCGCGCCGCCGAGCCCGTAGGGCGTGTCGTTGGCGAGGCGCACGGCCTCGTCGACCTCGCGGTAGGTCATGATGCAGGCGACGGGCCCGAAGGTCTCCTCCTGCATGATGGGCATCTCGTGCGTCACCCCGGTGAGCACGACCGGCTTCACGAAGTTGCCGCCGCCATCTCCGCCGCATTCGATGGTGGCGCCGGTGGCCTTGGCGAGGGAGACCTGCGCGAGTACATGCTCCTTCTGGCGCGCATGGACCATCGGACCGATCTGCGTGCCGGCCTGCATGCCGTCACCGACCACGAGCTGCTGCGCGCGCTCGATCACCGCCTTGGTGAAGGCTGGCGCGATCGACTCATGCACGTAGATCCGCTCGGTGCTCACGCAGACCTGCCCGGCGTTGCGGAAGCTGTTGCGCGCGGCGAAGGCGGCGGCGGCATCGACATCCGCATCGGGCAGGACCACGAGCGGATCCTTGCCGCCAAGCTCAAGGATCAAGCGCTTCAATCCCCCCGCCGCAGCCTGCATGATGTGGCGGCCCGCCGAGCGGCTGCCGGTGAAGGCGATCAGGTCGATCGGCGACGCGACCAGCGCCTTGCCCTGCACCTCGTCACCGATCGCCACCTGCAGCACGTCCGGCGGCAGCACGGCCATCAGGCACTTCGCCCATTCGAGCGCACAGAGCGTGCTCAGCTCGCTCGGCTTGAGGATCACGGTGTTCCCGGCAACCAGTGCGGGTACCACCGTGTCGCTGCACATGAGGACCGGGAAGTTCCACGGCGTGATGCAGACCGCCACGCCCAGCGGTGCGTAGAGCATCGTCGTCACGGTGCGCTCGTCCTCGAGCTGCTCGGGGCGCAGCGCCGCCACGATCTCCGAGCAGGCCTCCTCGAGTCCGCTCGCTGCGTAGTTCGCCTCGCCCTTCGCCTCGGCGATCGGCTTGCCCATCTCACGCGTGATCAGTTCACCGATGGCCGCGCTGCGTTCCTTCATCGCGGGCGCGGCACTCGCCACGAGCCGCGCGCGCTCCTCGAGCGGGATCGCCGCCCAGCTGCGTTGCGCCTGGCGTGCCCGGTGAACCATCAGCCCGATCCCCTCGAGCGAGGTGGGTTCGAGTTCACCGACCAAGTCGCCCGTCGCCGGATTCGTGATGCGCAGCATGCGGGCGATCGTAGAAGCGCCGTCGATCGACTTGGAACACCGAGTGCGCTCCCTGGCTTCCCCGATGATGGCTGCGGCATCGCGCGGTCGGCACCACGGGGCCTGCGCCTCGATGGACCGAGACTGCTAGTGCTTATAGGACTTGGCACGGCACGGTGGCGCTCGCCACCTGGACCGCGCAGCCGCCCACGCCCATGTCCGTTCGCGCTTCCGGGCTTCCCTTGAACCGATCGCCTCGCTAGCATCTCCCCTCCTCATTCGAGGGCCGTTGGTGACAGCAACCGATCTGGTTCTGGCGCCACATGGGGTTCCAACGCGGCTTGCGGAACTCCAGCCTTGAGGATGCCGCGGATCGGCCTGGTGCCTGCCGCGTCAGCAGTTCGCTCGTTGCACGCGCAGGGCATCGCCCTTGCACCGCCTCGTCCCTACCATCAGGTCGGCCTGATCCAGGCCCATTGGCCCGTGGTGTAACGGTAGCACAGGAGATTTTGATTCTCCTTGTCCTAGTTCGAATCTAGGCGGGCCAGTTACCCCCCCAACACCTGATGGCCGGACCCCGAAGGGAACGCGCCATGACCACGACTCCGAACGCTCCAGCCGCCGTGATCCTTGCCGCAGGCAAAGGCACGCGCATGAACAGCGACCTTCCGAAGGTCATGCACCCGGCGTTCGGCCGACCTCTGGTCGAATGGGTCGTGCTCGCATGCCGCGAGGCGGGCGTCGGGCGCATCGTGCTCGTGGTCGGCCACGGTGCCGAGGTCGTGCGCGCGCACTTCGCCGGTCAGCAGGACATCGAATTCGTGGTGCAATCGCCGCAGTTGGGCACAGGCCACGCGGTCGACCAGTCGCGCCCGCTGCTCGCATCCGAGCCCGCGCGTGAGCTGCTCGTGCTCTGTGGCGATGGACCGCTCATCCGGGCCTCAACCCTGCGCGCGCTCCTGGCCGCGCACCGTTCGGCCGGCGCCGCCGCCACGCTCGCCACGAGCGTGATCGATGAACCGACCGGATACGGCCGCATCGAGCGTGATGGCAGCGGCCGCTTCCTTCGCATCGTCGAGCAGAAGGATGCCACCCCCGCGCAGCTGGCGATCCGCGAGGTGAACCCGAGCTACTACTGCTTCACGGCCGGCGACCTGTTCCGCACGCTCGCGCGCGTCGACAACAAGAACGCCAACGGCGAGTACTACATCACCGACACGTTCGGCCTCCTCCGCGATGAGGGCCGCACGGTGGCCGTCGTGGATGCCGTGCCCGCATCCGATGTCCTCAGCGTGAACACCCCAGCGCAGCTGGCCGAGGTCAGCGCGATCCTCCAGGGCCGCACCGCGGCAGGAGCAACGGCATGAGCACGACCGACCGCGACGGGATGAAGATCTTCGCCGGCAGCACCGGCCGCGCGCTGGCGCAGTCGATGTGCGCGCATCTCGAGCTGCCGCTCGGGCAGGCGACCACGACGGTGTTCCCCGACGGAGAGCTCATCGTCAAGCTGGAAGAGGACGTGCGTGGCCGCGATGTGTTCGTGGTGATCTCCACCTGCGAGCCCGTCAACAGCAGCGTGATGGAGCTCCTGATCTTCATCGACTGCCTGCGTCGCGCGAGCGCCAAGCGCATCACGGCCGTCATCCCCTACTTCGGCTACGCGCGCCAGGACCGCAAGGACGAGGGCCGCGTGCCGATCACCGCCAAACTCGTGGCGAACCTGATCACCAAGGCTGGCGCCGACCGGGTGCTCTGCATGGATCTGCACGCCGCGCAGATCCAAGGCTTCTTCGACCTCCCGGTCGACCACCTGAGCGCCTCACCGGTGATCGCCGACCACTTCCTGCGCCTCAAGCCGTCGCTGGGCGAGCTCTGCGTGGTCAGCCCCGACGTGGGGAACGTGAAGGTGGCGAACATGTACGCCAACCTGCTGCACGCGGACCTGGCGATCATCGACAAGCGCCGGAACTCCGGCTCCTCGGTCACGGTCAAGAACCTGATCGGCGACGTCGAGGGCCGCACGGTGCTGATGTTCGACGACATGATCTCGACCGCCGGCACGATCTGCGAGGCGGCCAAGGTCGTGCGCGAGCACGGTGCGCGCGCCGTCTACGCGGCCTGCACCCACCCGCTCATGGTGGGGCTGGCGATGCAGCGGCTCGGCGAACCGATCATCGACGGCGTCGTCGGCTGCGACACCATCCCCAACGGGCCGCGCTTCGAGCCGATCGCCCACAAGTTCACCATGCTGTCGGTGGCCCCGCTGCTCGGCGAGGCGATCCGACGCATCCACAACGACCAGTCCATCAGCGCGCTCTTCAAGCACGGCCTCGGGGCCAAGCGCTGAATCCTCACCTTCCCCGAACCAACACAGGAGTCCACAACCATGGCATCCACCACCCCTACCGTCGCCGCCACCCTGCGTGAGCGGCTTGGCACCCGCTACACCCGCCGCCTCCGCGCGCAGGGCCTCCTTCCCGTCGTGATCTACGGTCACGGCGAGAAGCCCGTTTCCGCGGCGGTGAACGCCAAGGAAATGCTGGGTCACCTGCACCATGGCAGCCACGTCATCACCGTCGCCCTCGGCGGCGCCAGCCAGACCTGCCTGGTCAAGGACCTGCAGTTCGGCTACCTCGGCGACAACGTGATCCACGTCGACCTCGCCCGCGTGAACCTCGACGAGATCGTGCGCGTGAACGTGCGCATCGAGTTCTTCGGCGAGTGCGCGGCCGCCAAGAAGCCCGGCGCCGTGCTCACGCACGACATGGCCGAGCTCGCGATCAACTGCAAGGTTCGCGACATCCCCGAGTCCGTGCGCGCCGACCTTTCGGCCATGCAGGGCGAAATGCTCAGCGCGGGCGACCTGAAGCTTCCCGCCGGCATCACGCTGGCGATCGATGCGCACGCCCCCGTGGCCCGCGTGATCACCATCGCCGAGGAAGCCGCCGGTGAAGCCGCAGCGCCCGCTGCTGGTGAAGCCGCACCGGCCGCCGACGCGAAGAAGGATGGCGACGGCGACGCAGCGAAGGCCGCTGCGCCGAAGAAGTGAGCCCATCCATCGACTGAAGGACCATGAAGCTTGTCGTCGGACTCGGCAACCCAGGCAACGACTACCGCGGCACCCGGCACAACGCCGGGTTCGAGGTGGTCGATGCCCTCGTCAAGCGCCATGCGCGCGACGCGGGGCGGGAGCGCTTCGGCGCCATCTGCTGGGAAGCCGAGCTCCGCGTCGACGGCCTGCAGGACAAGGTGCTGTTCATGAAGCCACTCACCTTCATGAACCTCTCGGGCGACCCCGTGGCGCAGGCCATGCGGTTCCACAAGCTCGACGCCGCACGCGACCTGCTGGTCGTCGCGGATGACCTGGCCCTGCCCGTCGGGCACATCCGCATCCGCCAGGACGGCGGCAGCGGTGGCCACAACGGCCTCGCCGACATCGCGCTCAAGCTGTCCAGCGGCAACTGGGCTCGCCTGCGCGTGGGCATCGGCAAGCCCGCTCCACGCATGTCGCAGGTCGCGCACGTGCTCGGACGCTTCACCGACGAGGAACGTCCTTCCGTCGATGCATCGATCGCTTCCGCCTCCGAGGCCGTCCTGGCCTGGCTCGATCGCGGCGCCGCCGCCGCGATGAATGCGTTCAACACCAAGGTGCCTGCACCAACTCCCGGTCCGCACGGTGCAGGACCACAGACCGACAGCGCGCCGTCATCGTGACGGCGCATCAGAACCCCAACCACTACGAGGTAATCACCATGACCGAGACCCGCACCGCCCAGTACGAGGGCATGTTCCTCTTCCCGCAGTCCGCCGTCGCCGACCTGCAGGGCACCGTCGAGTCCGTGAAGCAGATGCTCACGGCCCGCGGCGCCACGATCTGCAGCATCACCAAGTGGGACGAGCGTCGCCTCGCCTACGACATCGCCGGCAACAAGCGTGGCCTCTACATCCTCGCCTACTTCACCGCCCCGACCGCGGCGCTGAAGGAACTCGAGCGTGACTGCAACCTGAACGAGCGCCTGCTGCGCTCGCTCGTGACGCGCGCCGACCACCTGACCACCGAGCAGATGAACGATGCCGAGGGCCAGGCCAAGCTCGCCATGGAAATGAAGCTCCGTCGCCCCGATGGCGACGAAGCGACCGAAGCCATGGCGGCTCCCGCCCCCGCGGCCGAGTGAGTGATGGCGTCCGATCGGTCGCGCCCACGCGCGGCCGCCCCGGGCGACCACGCCGCACCACGTCGATCGACACGGGCCGTGCCTTCGGGCGCGGCCCTTTTTCATGGCGATCCACCGAAATTCCCGCGGTTTCGCGGGGGTGGCGTCACGGCTGACTAGGATGCCCGTTCATCGAAGGAGAAACACCACATGGCATCATTCAACAAGGTCATCCTGCTCGGCAACCTCACCCGCGACCCCGAGCTCAAGCATGTCGCCGGCAACCAGGCCGTGGCCGAACTCGGCCTCGCCGTCAACCGTCGCTACCGCACCAAGGACAACGAAGAGCGCGAAGAAGTCACCTTCGTCGATTGCGAAGCCTGGGGCCGGACCGCCGAAGTGCTCAAGCAGTACCTCACCAAGGGCAGCCCGATCTTCATCGAAGGTCGTCTCAAGCTTGACCAGTGGGAGAGCAAGGAAGGCGAGAAGCGCTCGAAGCTCCGCGTCGTGATCGAGAACTTCCAGTTCGTCGGCAGCCGTGGCGAGGGTTCCGGCACCGGTGGTGGTGGCGGCGGCGGCGGCTATGCGCGTGCGGGCCGCGGCTCGTCGGCTGGCGGTGGCAGCAGCGGCGGTGGCGATCACGTGCCGCTCCCGAGCGACGACATCCCGTTCTGATCGGTCGATCACAAGCAACCATTCCAGCATCGAGCGTTGAGCCGATGCCAGCAACGCACCCGGCCTGAGAGCTTCCGGGGGTGGATCGAGCGTGTCGGAGCGCTAGGTCCACCCCCTGTTATTCCGCTTGCCAAGGCGCAAGCGGCAGCT
>JAGWXC010000094.1 GCA_018970045.1 Planctomycetota bacterium
GAATTCGCG
Organism: Planctomycetota bacterium; assembly: GCA_018970045.1. GTDB lineage: Bacteria > Planctomycetota > Phycisphaerae > Phycisphaerales > SM1A02 > SYIB01. The sequence goes on from JAGWXC010000094.1 coordinate 10, forward strand.
CAATCCTTCGGGCACGCCGACATCGTGCTGGTGCCCGACATTTACTTCGTGCGCGACAGCGCCGAGGACGCGCAGAGCGTGTCGAGCGCCGACCTGGTCGCGAAGCTTCGGGAGCGGGGCGCGCAAGCCTGGCACATCCCGTCCTTCGAGGGCATCGTGGATCGCCTCGACCAGATCGCCCAGGATGGCGACCTCGTCGTCGTCATGGGCGCGGGTCCGGTGTGGGAGATCGGCCGCGACTGGCTGGCGCGCGGCGCTGCGTCCGCGACCGGATCCATGCCGTGAGCACGACCATGGATCGCCACTGGACGAGCCTCTTCAGCGACCTCGACGTGCAGGTGCAGGCCGATGCCCCGCTCGGGCCGCTGACTTGGTTCGGCATCGGTGGCCGCGCCGATGCGCTGGTCACGCCACGCTCGCCCCAGGCGCTCGCGGAACTCGTGCGCCGCTGCCGTCACAACCAGGTCCGTGTGCGCGTGCTCGGATCGGGCGCGAACCTGCTCGTCGATGACGCCGGCGTCGAGGGCGTGGTCATCAGCCTCGCGGATCCATCCTTCGCCTCGCTCGAGGTGAACACCGAGGGTGGCATCGAACTCATGAAGGTCGGCGCAGGCCATGACCTGATGAAGCTCGTGACCGAGTGTGCACGGCGCGGTCTCGCCGGGATCGAGGGCATGACCGGGATCCCTGCGCAGGTTGGCGGTGCCCTCGCCATGAATGCCGGCGGTCGCTACGGCGAGATCGGCGATGCGGTGCACGCGGTGGCCATCGTCCGGCCCGATGGCGAACTGCGCGTGTACGCCAAGAGCGAACTGCACTTTGCCTATCGCCACGCGACGCTGCCCGACGGCGTGATCGCGTGGGCCACGTTGTCGATGCGCGAGGACAACCCGCTCGCGGTGCGCGCGCGGGTGCAGGAGTACATGGCGTACAAGAAGTCGGTCCAGCCGATGTCGAACAGCGCCGCGGGCTGCATGTTCAAGAACCCCGTCGACCCCGCGACGAGCCAGCGGGTCAGCGCCGGCAAGCTGATCGATGATGCGGGTCTCAAGGGGCACCGTGTGGGCAAGGCGTTCATCAGCGATCGCCACGCGAACTTCTTCACGTGCGAGCCCGGCGCCCGCACCGACGACCTGCGCGAACTCGTGCGCGTTGCCCAGCGCGCCGTGCAGGATCGAACGGGGCTCGGCCTCGAGACGGAAGTGGTCTTCTGGAGCCGGCACGGAGACGGCACATGAGCCGCTCCAGCGTGCTGGTCCTCAAGGGCGGCCCCGACGCCGAGCGCGACGTGAGCCTGCGCAGCGGCGGGCGCGTCGCGCAAGCGCTGCGCGACGACGGGACCTTCGACGTGATCGAGCTGGCGATCGATGCACCGACCGCCGAAGAACTCGCGCAGTTCCAGGGCGACGTGGTGTTCCCCGTCCTGCACGGGCCATGGGGCGAGGGCGGGCCGCTGCAGGAACTGCTCGAAGCGTCGGGTCGACCCTTCGTGGGCTGCGGCTCGAGTGCAGCCCGCATCGCCATGGACAAGGCCGCGACGAAGACCATCGCGGCGCGAGCCGGCGTGCCCACGCCCCGGGCTCGCGTGCTCCGGCGCGGCGATGAACTCGACCTCGAACCGCCGGTCGTCATCAAGCCGAGCAATGACGGCTCAAGCGTCGATCTCTTCGTCTGCACGGACCGCGCAGCCGTCGATCAGGCCTTGGCGACCGCCTTCACCCGGCGCGAACTCATGCTGGCCGAGGAGTTCATCACCGGTCGCGAGATCACCGTGGGTTGGCTCAACGGCCGTGCGCTGCCGATTGTGGAGATCGTGCCAGCCGATGGGCTCTACGACTACGAAGCCAAGTACGTGCGCAAGGACACCCGCTACGTGCTCGAGCCCGAGTTGCCGCCGGGGGTGGCCGAGCGTGCGCAGGCCGCGACCGTCGAGGTGTGCCGAGCCTTGGGCTGCCGCCACATCTCGCGCGTGGACTTCATGGTCGACGACCGTGGGCCGTGGATGCTCGAGGTCAACACCATGCCGGGCATGACCGACACGAGCCTCGTGCCGAAGGCCGCCGCCCATGCCGGGCTGCCCTTTCCGTCGCTCTGCCGCACGCTGGTCGAATGCGCACTCGCCGATCGCTCGCGTCGGCGCTGAATTCTCGCCTCACGAGCGCCGTTCGGCCGATATTCGCTCTCATGGCGTCCCGTCCGTCGTCGTCCAAGTCATCCGAAGCATCATGGCGGGCCACCGCTGAACGCATCGCCGGCATCGGCGCCTGGGTCGGCTGCGCCGCCGTGATCGTGGTCCTCGCCACGGTGGTGCTGCCTCGGCTGCGAGGCACGGCGTATGGATCGACCTCGGCGCGCACTGCCATCCGCTTCCCCAACGCTCCGCGGTGGATGACGACCGCCGAGATGAAGCCCATCGAGGATGCCGCGCAGTCGATCGTCGCCACCGGTCATGGGCGGGACATGCTGCAGACCCTGCAGCGCTATCTCGAATCGACCGGATGGTTCGAGTCGGTCGAGCAGGTGCGCTTGGTCGACCATGACGGCATCGAGGTCATCGCAACCTACGCCACCCCCACGGCGCTCGTGGCCGACGGAGGCATCGATCACCTGTGCGACTCGCGCGGCCACCGCATGGCGCGCGACTACCGCGCCAAGGATGGCCCCTCGCTCGTTCGCATGCTTGGGGTGACCGGGCCGACGCCGGCCGTGGCGGGCGCGTGGTCCGGTCCGGCGCTGAAGGATGCGATCGACCTGCTCCAGACGATTGATGCACAACCGTGGCGAAGCCAGGTTGCCGCCATCGGCGTGGCCCGTCACGCCAAGGATGGTTCGCTCGAACTCATCACGACCGGCGGCAGCACGATCGTGTGGGGTCGCGCACCATCGACCGCATCGCCCGCGGAAGTGCCGACCGGTCAGAAGCTGGAGTACCTTTCGTTCCTCTATGCCAAGCACGGGCGCATCGACCACGGCCACCCCACCAGCATCGACGTCCGGGTCGACTGCGCGAGCGCCCGCTGAGCGCACCCACACACCCCTGCCCCGCTGGCTGGTGCTCGCAGCCTTCTGCTGGCTTGCCGCATCGTGGGCGATCAGCACCGGCTTCATGACGCCATCCACGGCGACGCGCGCGAGCGTGGCGCACGCCGTGCAGACCTTCACGATCATGGTCGCTGCCGGCGCGGTGGTGGCGTGGCCGCTCGCACGCTTGAGCCTGCGCACGCCGGCGTCGATCTCGCGAACCGTGGTACTCGACGTGATCACGATCGTGGTCCTCGTGCACGTCACGATCTTTCCTCTGCGCGCCATTTCCGGCTGGAGCCGCGATCGGCTGCTGCTGCTCGACGCAAGCCTGATGTCCGCGGTCGCCATCGCGGCAAGCGTGCTGCTGGTCGGACTGCGCACGGATCGCACGGTCCGGCGCGCGCTGGCTGGCCTGGCCATCGTGCTGCTCGCGGCCGGTCCGGAAGCCCCATGGATTGCGCTGGGATTCCAAGCACCAAGCGTGGCTCGCGCACTGCCGGGCGCACTCTCGGTCGCGTGGTCGCTCGCGGACCCGAGCCCCGGCCCCGTGAGCTCCGCGATGACGAGCGACACGCTGGCGACCGCCATCATCGCCGGAGCGGTGCTCTGTGCGGCGCTGGCATGGTCGCGTCGCTCCGTCACGCTTGCGTGAGGCTGCCGATCGGGCTACCTTTTCCGCATGGAACTCGTGACACGGGCTGACAAGGAGCGCCTCGAGGCGCAGCTGGCGGCGCTTCGGGCGCTCGACAAGCAGCTCGTGGAGCGCATTGCCGAGGCACGCGCGCAGGGCGACCTGCGCGAGAACGCCGACTACCACGCCTCGCGCGAGGACAAGTCGATCAACGACGCCAAGATCCGTGAACTTGAAGCCCGGCTTGCCGGCGTGCAGGTCGTGGACCAGTCGGAAATGCCCACGGACATGGTGTTTCTCGGCGCCGAGATCACGATCCGCGACGAGGCCAACGGCCGCGAAGACCGCTACAAGATCGTGAGCAGCCTGACCGACGCGGACGAGCTGCCGTACCGCGAGGTCACCTCCACCGGCCCCATGGGCCAAGCCCTCATGAAGGCGCGCGTGGGCGACACCGTCCGCGTGAACTTGCCCAAGGGCGAAAAGCGGCTGACCATCATCATCATCCACTAGCTGCGTCACGGCCCTACGGCCGTGAAGGTTGAGTCGCGGCCCCCGGGCCGTGAGGGATGAGTCACGGCTCCAAGGCCGTGAGGGATGAGTCGCGGCTCCCGGGCCGCCACGGGCGCTCACGGAGCGCCGCGATCGAGCACGATTCGTCGGCCGGGCTCGGTCGTCGTGACCTGCTCGAAACCGTCAGGCCAACGCACCGTGACCTTCACCGGGCCCTTGCCCGATACGCCCACGTGCGCCTCGGGCGAAAACGTCGACTGGAAGGGCCCACCGCCGGCAAGCCAGCGGCGCTGCGACAACCCACCCTGCTCCACGGTGATCATGGCTCCGACGGCACGGTGATTTCGCGATCCCGCCCGCGTGTCGCGCAGGCTGATGACGAGCCAGTCGCCGGCCGCGTCGTGATCGTTGCGGAGCACGCGCAGCGGACCGTTGAGCTCGCCGATCACGGCATCCACGTCACCGTCGCCGTCAAGATCGCCGAACACGGCCGTCCGATCGCGGTGCGGCTCGGCCAACCACGCGGCATCGCTGCGCAGCGGTGCGAAACGGTTGCCCTTGCGCTCAAGCACCAGCCGTGGCTGCGCGTATTCGCTGTCGAACGTGGCCTTCGTGGCGTTGGGATACACGTGCCCGTTGACGGTGAAGAGGTCCTCGTCGCCATCGTGATCCAGGTCCGCAAGCATCGAAGCCCATCCGCACAAGGATCGTGACGGAGCACCCGTGCCGAACTGGCTCGAGCGGTCATCCCAGAAGCCATCGGGACGATTGAGGTAGAGCGTGTTCGTGTCGCTGGAGAAGACCGTGGTGTGCAGGTCGGGCCGGCCGTTGCCATCGACATCGCCGAGCGCCACGCCCATGGTGGCTTGCTCGATGCCTTCGAGGTTCGTGCTGCAGCCCAGGCGACGCGCGCGCTCGGCGAATCGGAATCCACCTTCGTTCACGAACAGGTGATTGCCGCTCGAGTCGTTGCCCACGAAGAGATCCACAAGCCCGTCGCCGGTGAAGTCGCACGCGATCACGTTGAGTCCGAACCCGGGCGCCACCGCACCCACGCCGCTCGCTTCCGTCACGTCGGTGAACCGGTCGCCATCGTTGCGCAGCACGACATCACGAAGCGGCGCCAGCCCCTTGGGACCGTTGATGACCGGCTGCCCCTTGAACATCGCCGGCGCGAGCGGCTTGGTGGGGTCGTAGTCGACGTAGCGCGCGACATACAGGTCAAGATCCGAGTCGCCGTCGAGATCCGCGAGCGCGCACCCCGTGCTCCATCCGCCGGGCCCGGCGGCACCCCATGCGTCGGTCGCGTCGACGAAGCGACCGCCACCGCGATTGAGCCAGAGCGCGTTGCGCCCAAAGCCCGCGATGAACAGGTCGTCCCTCCGGTCACCGTCCACGTCGCCCGCGGCCACCCCGAACGACCACCCACGATGGGTGATGCCGCTCTCCTGCGTGATGTCGGTGAAGCGAAGCCCACCGTCATTGCGCCAGAGCCGGGCACCCGGCCCCCTGGCGGGATCGGCGAGCGTGGCGCCGTTGGGCATGAAGAGATCAAGATCGCCGTCGTCGTCGAGGTCAATCAGGGCAAGTCCCCCGCCCTTCACTTCAAGGATCTGCGAGCTCGGCTGGACGCCGCTGGTCATCGTGGCATGGATGCCGGACGTGGCGGTCACGTCCGTGAACGTGATCGGCTTGCTCGGTGGAGGCGGAACCGGCGCCTGCATGGCAAACGTCGCGCCAGACACGCTGCTGCACACGATCGCGCAAGCCGCAAGCCCGCGGGACCTCATGGCTGCGCTCCCTTGGGTGCATCCACGATGCGGCCCATGCGTTCACGCGCGTTGAGTTCCTCGAGGCGCGCGCGATCGGCGGCCGGTGCATCGCCCAGGCGGTCGTAGCAGCGCGCCACCTTCGCCCACACTTCGTAGTGATCAGGCCACGCGCGCAACGCGCGACGGTAGAGCTCGACCGCATCCTGCGTGCGATCCGCACGCAGCGCGAGATCGCCTTGGCGGGCGAGGATCTTGCCGCGATCGCGACTGCGGGTTTCCTCCACGCGTTCCGCTTCAGGCAAGCACGTCATCGCGCGCTCAAGCGCAGCGGCAGCGGCATCCACTTGGTCTTCGTCGATCTCGACCAGGGCGATGCCGTACCACGAGTCGCCCGCCGTCGGGACCACGGCGACGTGCGACGTGAACGCCCCACGCGCGCCATCCAGATCGCCGGCGTAGTAGCGCGCCCAACCCAGGAAGTGCGCGACGTGCGCGTGTTCGGGGAATTGGGTCGCCCGCTGGGCCGCCTCGATCGCGGTCGCGCCTGCGAGCGCCTGCTCGAAGAACGGGACCGCATCGCTATAGCGCTTCTGCTTGTGCAGGCTCAAGCCGAGCACGAAGGCCGCACGAGGCTGGTCAGGGAACGACGTCAGCAACGCGCGCGCCACGGGCTCGGCCTGCTCCGGATGGTTGCGGGCGATGAGCTGCAGCGCCACGCGAGCCTGATCATCGCCCGGCGGAGGCGGCGGAACCTCCCCGTTCGCGCGTTGGAGGGCCTCGGCGACCTCGGGTGGAAGCACCGGCTGCGCGTCTTGTCCCGCCGAAGCCGAGGACGGTTGGCTGGTTGCCTTGGCAACGTCCCCCGTCGGGGCGGGTTGATTCGCCCGGTCAGCCGCCGGATCGGTGCAACCAACGACCAAACCAAGCACGGCGAGGAGCGGAAGGCGCATGACCCCATCCTACGGAGCAAAAATCCGAGAGGTCGGCCCGGTTTTTGGCCTCAGGCACCCCCCCGAACTTGCCCTGACATAGACCCGGGTGAATAGTCCTGAAGATTCTCGCGAATGTCCTTTCATACGTTATTGAAAGGCCCGGTCAGGGGATCTACAGTCCCCCGGTCGGCTAAAGCCGTCAACGTCGTTGTCCGAACCAGTTCAAGACCAGAAGAGGAACGATTGATGCGACGCATGATGCTGCCTGCTGTCACCCTGCTTGCCGCGGCTCCACTCGCGAATGCACAGGTTGCGCTCCAGCCCAAGGCCGGTGCACCGTTGGTTGGTTTGACTCCGGCCCAGCTCGAACTCTTCTGGGCTGGCCAAGAGGCGTACTCGACGCCAGTCACCCTCGAGATGGGCCTTGGCCCCATCATGAACAAGAGCAACTGCGTGAGCTGCCACACCAACCCCATCGGCGGTTGGGGCAGCATCTCGGTCAATCACTTCGGCATGGACGACAAGGGCGAGTTCATGATGATCCCTGGCGAGACGCAGTCGCTGCTGCAGACGCTGGCCGTCTCACCGCTCTGCGCCGAAGTGGTCCCCGAGGATGCCACCATCTTCGTGCAGCGCGTCACGAACTCGTCGATGGCCTTCGGTCTCGTCGAAGCGATTCCTGATGCAGCGATCGCCGCGAACGCCGATGCCACCGATGCCAACGGTGACGGCATCTCGGGCCGCGTGCACTGGGTGCACCTGCTCGAGGATCCCACCGGACCGCTCCGCGCCGGCCGCTTCGGCTGGAAGGCACAGGTCGCCACCACCCTGAGCTTCTCCGGTGATGCAGCGCGCAACGAGATGGGCCTCACCAACGATCTCGAGCCCGTGGAGAACGCCCCGAACGGCAACACCGCGATTCTCTCGGAGTGCGACTCGGCAGCCGATCCCGAAGACACGCCGGACCTTGATGGATACCGCTTCATCGACCGCGTCACGCACTTCCAGCGCTACCTCGCCCAGCCGCCGCAGACCCCCAAGAGCGGCATGACCGGCGAAACCGTCTTCAACGCCATCGGCTGCAACGCCTGCCACGTCCGCGACTGGACGACGTCCAACTCGCCGCTCCTCGAAGACGCGATCCGCAACAAGGCCATCAAGCCCTACAGCGACTTCCTGATCCACAACATGGGCGGCCTCGGCGATGGCGTGCAGCAAGGCGACGCCGACGAGAGCGAGATGCGCACCCCCACCCTGTGGAACCTGCGCACGCGCGACCCGATGCTTCACAACGGTGCCGCCTCCGGCGGATCGTTCGCAACCCGCGTGACCAAGGCCATCGAATTGCACGGCCCGTTCGGCGAGGGCGCCGCGAGCGCAGCCGCCTTCATGGCCCTCGGCGGCACGCAGAAGGCCCAGCTGATCGCCTTCCTCGGCTCGCTCGGCAAGCTCGAGTTCGATCTGGAGCCGGACAATCAGATCGACGCCTTCGACTTCATGCTCTTCCAGTCCTGCTATGCCGTCGGAGCCGCATCGCCCGACACCAACTGCGGCGTGGCGGACTTCAACCAGGATGGCCTGATCAACATGGTCGATGCCCAAGCCTTCATGCAGGCCTATGAGGGTGCGGAAGGCACCGGCGACTGCGACAACGACGGCCAGATCGACCTGATGGAGATCCTGCTCGGCGCCCCCGATGCCGACGGTGACTTCATTCCCGACGACTGCACCGGCTGCCAGGCTGACTTCGACGGTGACGGCCAGCGCAACGGCGTCGATCTGGGCATCCTGCTCGCGGGCTGGGGCACCGCGGCCGCCGACGCCGATGGCGATGGCCAGACCAATGGCGTCGACTTGGGCATCCTGCTCGCGGGCTGGGGCGCCTGCAACTGACGCCGATACATCTGTTTTCAGCACCAATCTTCAGACGAGACTGACTTTTCCAGGAGACATCATGCAGACCAGCCGCTTCGTCCTGACCCTTGCCGCCGCGATCACCGCGTCGGCCAACGCCCAGTGGGCGACCTTCCAGAAGCAGACCTCGACCCGCATGGTCGCGAGCGCTTCGCTCATCGTGAATCCGAATCTTGAGCACGATTTCGCCGTCGGCGACTTCGACCGGGACGGCG
>JAGWXC010000095.1 GCA_018970045.1 Planctomycetota bacterium
AAGACGTCGGTCAGGACCCGACCGCGATCTGGGGAGCCCCGGTGGTCGACTGGCGCTTCTCGGTGAGCGATGCGCAGCTGAACCAGCCCGACCAGGTGCAGTTCAACGCTGCGTGGCAGCCGCTCGTGCCGATCGGCGATCCGCCGATCTTCACGACCGGCGGATGGACGCCGCTCAACCCGCCAGCAACGTTCTCGCTCGGCAACCTGCAGCACATCGAGAAGTACATCAACGAGAACAGCACGCAGGCCGCGCTCAACCTGAAAGTGCCCTTCAGCCAGTGGAACGACCGCGAGGGCTACCTCAAGTTCGGCGGCTTCTACGACAACGTCGCCCGCACGTTCGACCAAAACAGCTTCATCCTCGATCCGACTGCTATCGACCCAGCAACGGGGCAACCGTACAATCCAGGTGAGTACGAAGGCGGATGGAATGATCCATGGAGCGCCCAGTATCCGAACGAAACCCACCCCGTCTACGCGGGCCCGCCGTACCCGGATGTTGACTACGACGGCTCGCAGCTGATCACCGCGTGGTACGCCATGATCGACATGCCGATCAACGACACGATGAACATCGTGACGGGCTTCCGCGTCGAGACCACGTTCATCGGCACCACGCTGTACGGCGAACCGAGCGCGCTCATCCTGAACCCTGTCACCGGCGGCGTGCTCTCCACCAGCGGCGACACGAACTACAACCAGGATGACCTGCTGCCGATGATCGGCTGGAACTGGAACATCGAAGAGGACCTGGTCCTGCGCACGTCGTTCGCTCAGACCGTGGCACGGCAGACGTTCCGCGAGCTCACCCCGATCCTGCAGCAGGAGTACGCGGCCGGCCCGATCTTCATCGGCAACCCCGACCTGGGCATGAGCGGCCTGAACAACTACGACGTTCGCCTGGACTGGACACCCTTCGAGAAGTGGCTGCTCTCGGGCTCGGCCTTCTACAAGGACATTTCCGACAACATCGAGTACATCGGTCGCTATGGCACGGGCTTCCAGTACACCACGCCCGTGAACTTCGACAGCGCCACGCTTTTCGGCCTGGAAGGCGAAGTGCGCGTGGGCATGGAGCAGATCATCGGCGAAGCCTGGAAGGGCCTGGCGGTCGGCGCCAACGCCACGTACCTGAACTCGGAGACCGAGCTGCCGGATGACTTGGAGCAGCAGTTCATCGACTTCGGATCGCCGCAGGGCTCGCGCCCCATGATCCAGACGCCCGAATACCTGCTCAACGCCAACGTGACCTACGAGTTCGAGGAGTGGGGCACGCAGTTCGGCGTCTTCTGGACCTACAAGGGCGACACGCTGATCAGCGGCGCGTCCACGAACGGCGGCGGCGGATCCACGCCCACGGCCATCACGCCCGACATCTACCAGATCCCCTTCGAGACGCTCAACGTCACGATCCAGCAACGGATCATCGATGGGCTCACGCTCTCGTTCGCCGCGAAGAACCTGACGAATCCCGACATCCAGACCGTCTACCGCATCGACGGCAACGACACCCTGCAGTCCACCTACTCGGCGGGCATCGACTTCTCGCTGGGCCTGACCTATCGCATCGACTTCTGAGGAACCATGACCATGCACCCGATCCGCACGCTCCTCCCCATTGCCGCGCTCGCGGCCACGCTCACGGCGGTCGCGCAGGATGCCGCCCCGACCGCGGCTCCACAGCCCACCGCCGCACCCGCAACGCAGGCGCCAGCGACGACCCCAGCACCTGCTCCTGCACCGCAGCCCGCCGCACCCCAAGCCACGCCATCCCCCGCGGCTCCCGCCATCGACCCGGCCATCGCAGCCCAGGCCGAAGTCCGCGAGCGCATCGAACTCACGCGTGACGCGCTCGAGAAGTGGGTCGAGACCCGGCGCACGATCGGCGTCGAACGACGCGACTGGGCGCTGGGCAAGGACCTGCTCGACTCGCGCATCGACGTCCTCGACCGCGAACTCAAGACGCTCGCTGACCGAACGAAGGAGGTCGAAGCCACGCTGACCGAGGCCGACCGCAAGCGTGACACCCTCGCGCAGGAGGCGGGCACGCTGAAGGAGGCCTCGGCGCAGCTGGCTGCGATGGCTGCGCAACTCGAGACCAAGGTCAAGGCGCTCGTGAAACGGTTCCCCACGCCGCTGGCTGAGAAGCTCAAGCCGCTCACGCAGCGGCTCCCCGAGGACTCCGCCGCGACCACCCTCTCGCTCGCCGTGCGGTTCCAGAACATCGTCGGCATCATCAACGAAGCCAATCGCTTCAACCGCGAGATCACGCAATCCAGCGAGATCCGCAAGCTCGCCGATGGCTCATCGGTCGAAGTCACGGCCGTCTATCTGGGACTCGCGCAGGGCTACTACGTCGGCGCGGGCGGGCGCATCGCCGGCATCGGCCGCGGCGCGCCGGAAGGCTGGACCTGGACCGAAAGCAACGACAACGGCCCGGCGATCGAACGCATCGTGGCCATCCTGCGCAACCAGAAGCCCGCGGCCTTCGTGCCGATCCCGGTCAAGACCAACTGAATCACGGAACGAACGACCATGAACACGATCCTCGCGATTCTCTCCCTCGCCCTGCTCCAGTCGCCAGCGTCACCCGCTGCGCCGGCACCGCAGGCCACCGATGCTCCCAAGGCCACTTTCGGCGGTGCCGCCAGCCAGGTCGAGAACCAGCTCGCAGCGGCACTGAACGAACTCAGCGTCCTGCGTGAGCGCGTCGCCACCGAGAAGGTGCCGCTCACGCGCCGCATCGGCGAACTCGAGAATCAGCTCATCGAAGCTCGCCAGAAGCTGCAGCAAGTGCAGCGCGTGGCCGACAGCCGAGCGCTTGACCTCACCAATCTCTCCAACGAGATCAAGGGCCGCCAGGAAGAGGTGAGCTACCTCTCGAACCTGATGCTGGAGTACCTGCGCAACGCCGAGAGCGGCATGCACATCGCCGAGCTGCAGCGCTGGCGCGAACCGCTCGAGCAGGCCCGCCTCGCTGCCGACAACTCCTCGCTGGGCAAGCGTGAGGTGTTCGAGAAGCAATTGGCCGCGCTGACCGCCACGATCGACCGCCTCGAGGATTCCTTCGGCGGCGCCCGCTTCGATGGCACGGCCGTCGACCCTGCCGGCCAGGTCGTGCAAGGCAAGTTCCTGGTGCTCGGCCCGGCAGCCTTCTTCGGCGGTCAAGGCGTGACCGGCATCGCGGAGCAGAAGCTCGGTTCGCTCGAACCGAACGTGACGCCCTACAAGGATCCGCTGACGGCAAAGGCCGCCACGGACTGGTTCGCGGGCGCCTCGGCCACGATTCCCTTCGACCCGACCATGGGCACCGCCGACAAGATCGCACAAAGCGAGGAGACCGTCGTCGAGCACTTCCTCAAGGGTGGACCGGTCATGTGGCCCATCCTGGGTGTCGCGGTCATCGTGGCGATCGTGGCCCTCATCAAGTGGCTCACGATGGTCTTCATCCGCACGCCGAGCCGCCGCCGGTTCCAGGCCGTGCTGAAGGCGATCGCCGAGCACGACGATGCCAAGGCGCAGGACCTGGCCGCCAAGCTGCCCGGGCCCACTGGGCGCATGGTGGCTGCCGGCGCATCATGCCTCTCGCTCTCGCGCGAGGTGATGGAGGAACAGATGTTTGAGGTCATGCAGAAGACCAAGGCACGCGTGAACTCGATGCTCCCGCTGCTCGCGATCTCCGCCGCGGCCGCACCGCTGCTCGGACTGCTCGGCACCGTGACCGGCATCATGGACACCTTCAAGGCGATCGAGATCTACGGCACCGGCGACGTGAAGACGCTCTCGGGCGGCATTTCCGAAGCGCTCATCACGACCGAGTACGGCCTGATCGTGGCGATCCCGGCACTCCTGCTCCACGCGATTCTCTCGGCCCAGGCCCGCGGGATCACCAGCCGCATGGAAGCCTCGGGCCTGGCGTTCATCAACGAGTTCCTCAAGCGCGGCGCAACGCAGGGCAGCTGATCCATGGACGCCACCGCACAGGCAGGACTCTCCTCCGCATCGACCGAGCTCCTCCAGCGCACGCTGGAGATCTGGCAGGCCGGCGGCCCGTCGATGTATGCCATCGCCGGGGTGGCGATCCTCATGTGCGGCGTGGGCGTGAACGTGCTGCTGGCGCTGACCTTCGGCGACATGCGGCCGCGGCGTGCCTCCACGATCCGTGAGTGGATCGAGTCGCCCGAGTCGATCGACGACGGCGGCCTGCCGGCACTCGCGCGCACGGCGGCGACCTCGGCTGATGCTGCAGCCATCGAGCCGCTCTTCGACGAATACGCCTCGCGCCGCCTGGAACCCCTCGAGAGCCAGTTGCGGGTGATGAAGGTCTGCGTCAGTGCAGCGCCGCTGCTCGGACTGTTCGGCACCGTGACCGGCATGCTCGCGACCTTCGATGCACTCGCCTCGGGAACGGGCGGCGAACAGACCATGGGCGCCATCGCCAAGGGCATCGCCGAAGCGCTCATCACGACCGAGGCTGGCCTGGCCGTTGCGCTGCCGGGCGTCTTCTTCCACTACTTCATGTCCCAGCGGCTCGAGGCGAGCACCGACTTCCTGGCCAACGTCCAGTCGGCTGCCACCGAAGCCCTCAAGGGATCGACCCAGACGGAGCTTGCCTGACATGGGACGCTTCTCCGATGGCGGTGGTGATGATGCGGGCGAACCGGGCATCGATATGAGCTCGATGCTCGACTGCGTCTTCATCCTGCTCATCTTCTTCATCGTCACGACCACCTTCGTCGACGAACGCGGTCTCGAGGTCGAGCGCCCAACTCCCTCGGCGGGCGGCGACAGCCCCAAGCCCACGGTCGCGCTCGTGGTGGACAAGGCCGGCAACGTCTTCCACGAAGGCCGCAAGGTCGCCGTGAGCGCGGTCGGGGCGATCGTGCAACGGGCGCTCGCTCGCGAAGAGGTGCCGGTCGTCATCAGTGCCGAGCGCGAGGCGCCGGCAGGCGTCGTCGTGCAGGTGATGGGTGAGGCACGCGCCGCGGGCGCGGCCAAGGTCAACCTGGCGAGCAAGAACTCCTGAGGCGCACATGGGCAAGTTCCGAGACTCCAACTCAGGCGGCGGCGAACCGGGCATCGACATGAGCTCGATGCTCGACTGCGTCTTCATCCTCCTCATCTTCTTCATCGTCACGACGACCTTCATCGAGGAGCCGGGCGTGAAGGTGAACAAGCCGTTCGCCGCCTCCGCGAAGGTGCTCGAGAAGAACAGCATCTTCATCGCGCTCACCCCCGATGGCGAGGTCGTCTACGGCGGGCGCGAGATCGGCGTGAACGGCGTGCAGACGCTCGTGCGTCGCATGATCGCCAAGGACAACCTGCCGGTCATCATCCAGGCTGACACCGGTGCGCCCTCGGGCGTGCTGATCCGCGTGATCGACGAGGCCAAGGCCGCCGGTGCCAACAAGGTCAGCGTGGCGACGAGGAAGGGCTGACCATGTCGCGTGCACTCTCCATGATCGCCACGGGCTCCCGACGCACGTTGGCCACGATCGGCGGCCTGGCGCTGGGTCTTGGCATCTTCATGCTGCTGCCCGTGCTCGAATCGATCACCAGCACCCCCACCGAGGAATTGCAGGTGCAGGACGCCGACACCATCGCGCCGCCACCGCCGCCGAGGGAGATCGAGCAGGAAGAGGACAAGCCCGAGGAGCAGCCGCCGGAACAGGAGCCGCCGAAGCTCGCCGACGAGGCGCCGCCGCTCGACCTGTCGCAGCTTGAGCTCGCGCTGAATCCCGGCACCGGTGGTGCGGGCGGTTTCGGCGGCGACTTCACTGTGAACCTCGGTACGGCGATCAAGCAAGTCTCCGAGACCACCGAGGAAGCCGACGGCCTCTTCAGCGTGGGCGATCTCGACCAGAAGCCCCGCGTGATCGCGCAGTCGAGCCCCGTCGTGCCGGCTGCGCTGAAGAAGCTGCAGTCCGACAACGTCACCGTGCAGGTGATCTTCGTCGTGAATCAACAGGGCCGCGTCGAGGAACCCAAGGTCCGCCGCAGCAACAACTCGGCGTTCGACCAGGTGGCGATCAACTGCGTCAAGAGCTGGAAGTTCGAGCCCGGCAAGCGCAACGGCGAGCCCGTGCGCTTCCGCATGATGGCTCCCATCACGTTCCCCAAGAAGAAGTGACCGACCGGAGATGACCCCCATGTTCACCATCACCACCATCACGCTCGCTGCCGCGCTCGCGCAGGCACCCGAACAGCCCGCCGCCACCGAGGCCACGACGACGAAGCCCGCGGCGACGGCTGCCACCGCCGAGCAGGCACCCGCCGCCAACGCGCAGCCCTCGATGCCTGCCGAACCACCGGCGCCGATCGCGTATGAGCCGCCGGCGCTCTCGCCGCAGTCGCCACCCATCCCGCCCGAGCTCGCACAACTCATGAAGGACGTGCGCTGGCAGTGGAACCTGGTGCAGAGCTACCAGGCCGAGACCGACATCGAGCCGAGCGGGCTGACCGACCCCGAGAAGATGGCGATGGTCGGCATCCTCCAGGCGATCGCCGCGGAGAAGTGGGACGAGGCGCTCGCGATCCTGCGCCCCAACCTGACCGACACGAGCAACCCCGCGTTCGACTTCACGCTCGGCAACGTGTTCTTCCAGCGCGAGCAGCTCGACGACGCCGCCACGATGTACCGCCGCACGGTCGAGAAGTTCCCCAAGTTCCGCCGCGCGTGGAAGAACCTCGGCATGATCCACGTGCGCAAGTCGGAGTTCCCGCAGGCGATCGAGGCCCTGCAGAAGGTCGTCGAACTTGGCGGCGAGGACTCGGTCACCTTCGGTCTGCTCGGCTACTGCTACGGCAACACCGACAACCCGCTCGGCGCCGAGTCCGCCTATCGCCAGGCGATCCTGCTCGATCCGAAGACCAAGGACTGGAAGCTCGGCCTCGCGCGCGCGTTCTTCAAGCAGGGCCGCTATCCCGACGCGATCACGCTCACCGGCGACCTGATCGCGCAGAACCCCGAGGCGGTCGACCTCTGGATGCTCCAGGCGAACGCCTACCTCGGCAGCAACCAGGCGATGAAGGCCGCGCAGAACTACGAGATCGTCGATCGCCTGGGCAAGCCCACGATCGAGACCCTCAACATGTGCGGCGACATCTACGTGAACGAGGGGCTCTACGCCGATGCAGTGCGCTGCTACAGCCGCGCAATGGAGATGACCCCGCGCGGCCCGGCCGAGCGAGGCATCCGCGCGTGCCGCGTGCTCATCGCACGCCAGGCGAACGACGAGAGCGAGTCGCTCATCTCGGCCATGGAGCGGATCTACGGCAACGACCTCTCCGCGAACGAGCGCAAGGACCTGCTCAAGCTCCGCTCGCGGCTGGCCGTGGCCAAGGGCGCCGGCGAGGAGGAAGCCAAGGTGCTCGCCGAGATCGTCGCGCTTGATCCCATGGACGGCGAGGCCCTCATCCTGCTCGGCCAGTACCACCAGCGCACCGGCGATCCGGATCGCGCGGTCTTCAACTACGAGGCTGCCGCGAAGATCGAGAAGTTCGAGGCCGATGCCAAGGTGCGCCACGCGCAGCTGCTCGTGAGCCAAGGCAAGTACGCCGAGGCGCTTCCCCTGCTGCGTGCCGCGCAGCAGGTCAAGCCGCGCGAGAACATCCAGTCGTACCTCGACCAGGTCGAGCGCGTGGCCAAGCAGCGCGGTGCGGCGGCGGGCGCGGGCAGCTGAGGCTGGTCACCCGGGACGCAGCGCGGCGGCGCCCATCACTCCTTCACCGCGCGCTCGTGCTCGGCGGAGAGGGTGTCCCACGAGCCGTTGAAGGCGAAGGCGTAGTTCTTCCACCGGCCGATCGATGCTGTGTTGATCGGCCGCCTGACCTGCTCGTGGCTCAGGGTGAAGACCGCGCGGCGGTTCTCCTGCGGCGCGAGCACGGCTGCATCGGCCTCGAGCCCGAGCAGTCGCAGACAGCGCCCGGCGTGCTCCGCAGGATCCGCCACCAATCGCTCGTACACGATCGACTCATGAGCGAAGCCACCGGCGTCAAGCGCCGCGGGCAACAGCGCGCGCTCCACCTCGACTACGCGGCGGATCGACTCGAGCGAGGCCGTCCAGCCATCGTTGATCGGATGGAAGTACGAGAGCAGGATGCTGATCGCCATGTCACGCGGATCGCGCTGCAGGTGGATGAACCGCGCACCCGGCAGCGCGCACGCGAGCGCGGGCATCCATCGCCAGGCGCGCAGCGTCTTGTCGAAGCACCATGGTGCGCCGGGCCGCGCCAGCCTCCTCGCGCCATGCACGTAGCGATCTCGGATGGGCCGCACGGCCTCTGCACGCAGCATGCCCAGCCCGCGCGGCCACTGCCCCGTCGATTGCAGGTCGAACCCAAGCCGATCCACGCCGTCGTACTCGCCGATCCCGCTGATCGCTGGATGCCGGTCGAGCATCTGCTCGAGCAGCGTCGTGCCGGATCGGGGCAGTCCCGCCACAAGGCAGATTCCCTCGACGGGTTCAACGCGCGACGGAGGAAACCGATCGCCGCGCGCAACGGCCTGCGCAACCCGACCGGTCTCCAACAGCAACCCATCAAGATCGAAGGACACCGTCGTGTCGGCGTGCATCGCCAGCGCCAGGTCGTAGGCCTCGCGGTAGCGCCCCTGTCGATCCAGCAGGCCCACGGCCTCGAAGCCTGCAGCACGCCGGACCGCTGGTGCATTGACCGGGTTGCACAGCGCGCGCAACGCATCGACGGCGGCGGCCGGATCGCTGCGCCCAAGCAGGCGAGCCTGCAGCAGCGCCGCACGCGGGTCGTGTGCCCACGCCGGGCCCGCCGAAGCGAGCCAGGATCTCAACTCATCATGCCGATGCGCAAACCAATGGAGCTCGCCAAGCGCCACGCTGGCCTCGACGGCCTGCAGCGATCGGCCGGTCGCCACCGCGCGCAGGCGATCAGCAGCCTGATCGATGCGCCCAAGTCGCTGGTGCACGATCCCCCGCAGCAGCGCAACCTGCG
>JAGWXC010000096.1 GCA_018970045.1 Planctomycetota bacterium
GCGGAGCCGGGTGCAGCGCGCGCGTCCGCGCAGCCGGAACCCGAGGTCGCGGGAGGACGAGCGCCAAGACTGCTGCTGCGCGTCCGCGCGGCCGGAACCCGAGGGGGCGCAAGGACGAGCACGACACACGAGCGGGATCAGCGCGGGTTCCGCCGCACGTCCGCACGTCAAGCAGCCCGAGGGAGCGCAAGGACGATCGTGCAGTCGCGCGCCCGTGCTAGCGTGCCGTGATGATCGTCACGCTGCTTGCGTCGCTTGCGTTCGCCCAAGGCGCTGGACCGTCATCGACCCTGCCGGCGTCGACAACCACGCCAGCAACACCATTGGCAACCGCACCTGCGGTGGAGTCGATGGCCGCGCGGCTCGCCGCATGGCATGACCTGCTCGCGGCCGAGCCGCACATGGCGGGTACGCCGGGCGATGCCAAGGTCATCGAGTCGATTGCGACGTCGTTCCGCGAGCTGGGCCTTGAGGTCGAGGTGCATCCCTTCTGGGCGTACCTGCCGCGCCCACGTGAGCCGATCGTGGAAATCGTGGCCACGCCCGCCGACCTGCCGCTTGCCGAGCCCGCTGCACCTGGCGCGCGTCGCGGCGTGATGCGGCTGGCGGTGCGCGAGGAGAACTTGGCCATCGATCCGCAGCTCGCGCATGCGGGGCTCACGTTCGCGTGGAACGCCTACAGCGGCCGCGGCGACGTGACGGGCGAAGTGGTGTACGTGAATCACGGCACGCGCGCGGACTTTGCGAAGCTGCGCGAGCAGGGGATCGACCTGAAGGGCAAGGTCTGCTTGGCCCGCTACGGCGGCAACTTCCGCGGCTACAAGGCGAAGTTCGCCGAAGAGGCCGGTGCCGTCGCGCTCATCATCTTCACGGATCCTGGTGACAGCGGCCCTGCGAAGGGTGCAACGTGGCCGGATGGAGGATGGGCGAACGCCAGCTGCATCCAACGCGGGAGCATCAACACGCTGCCGTACTCCGGCGATCCGCTCACGCCCGGGCGCGAGGCGACCGAGCACGCAGAGCGGCTCGATCCTGCAGCGGTCGGGCTGCCGACGATTCCTGTGCAGCCGATCGGTTGGGGTGCCGCACGCGAGATCGTGCGCCGCATGCGCGGGGCGCCGCTGTTCGATCCGTCATGGGCCACTGGCTTCGAGGGCCCCACGCTGCTCACGGGCGGCCCGGAGCTTCGCGTGCGTGTGTCGGTGGCGCATGAGCCCGCGGTCGTCCGCTCGGCCAATGTGATTGCACGCTTGCCTGGTCGCGCATCGGATGGCGGCCTCGTCATCGTCGGGTGCCACCATGATGCTTGGGGCTTCGGTGCAGCCGATCCGCTCGCCGGAACGATCGTGCTGATGGAAGCCGCTCGCGAGTGCGCGGCTCAGGCCAAGGCTGGTCGTGGCCCGACACGCGACACGCTCTTCTGTGCGTGGGGCGCCGAGGAGTTCGGCATCGTGGGCAGCACGGAGTGGGTCGAGCGCGAGCGCGCGATGCTGCAGGAGCGCTGCGTCGGCTACATCAACCTCGACATGGCGGCGATGGGGGTGAACTTCGGCGCGTCGGTCAGTCCGTCGCTGCGGGGGATCGTGGCGGATGTGGCCAAGCAGGTGCCTAGCGCGGTTGATCCGTCGCGCTCGATCTTCGAACTCGGTGCGAAGGATGGTGTGCTCGCGCTCGGCGATCTCGGCGGTGGCAGCGACCACCAGCCGTTCCTCTGCCATGCTGGGGTCCCGTCGATCGGCCTCTCAGCCGGCGGGTCGCAGGGCACGAGCTACCACTCCAACTACGACACGCTGCTCTGGTACCGACGCACGGTCGGTGCGGACTACGCGGGAGCATCGATGCTCACACGCATGACGGTGGCCTTGGTCGATGTGCTTGGGACCCGGAATCCAGAGCCGTGGCGGGACAGCCACGCCGCCGCAGCGGCGCTTCGTTCCCGTGCGGTACGTCTTGATCCGGATGCAGCCACGCGGGCCTCGGCGCTCGCTGACCGCTTCGAGGCGCTTGCCCGTTCCATGGAGGCTCGTGCACCGATTGATCGTGTGCAGGTACAGGCGCTGCAGCAGTGCTGGATCGACCCCTCGGGGCTGCCCGGCCGACCGTGGTTCCGGAACATGCTCGCCTCGAGCGACCGTGACTCGGGTTACGGCGCGTGGATGCTGCCTGGGCTCGAGGCTGCCATCGCCGACTCGGATCCGGTGGCAACCCTGGCGGCGCTCGATCAACTGGGCGAGGTGGCGGGTCGCGTGGAGGCGGCCCTCGGTCGCCCATAAACGGCTCCTGGCCGCCGCCGGGGCGAATCTGCAGGGCAGGACCGGCTCGAAACACACACAATCGGGTGGCCTCGCCGCGGGCCGAGCGTATAGTCAGATCGTCCGGGAACGCCCGGCTGTCCGTCCACGAACCCTACAGACCGACCCATGCGAACCACCATCACTGCGCTGTCCGTCCTGGCTGTCACTGCCTCGGCCCTTGCCGGCACGACCCCGATCAAGCCCAAGCAGATCATCGGCACTGGCCTCGTGTTCCCCACGTGGATCGGCCACGCGCCTGGCGACGAGACTCGCCTGTTCGTGCTGGAGAAGGCCGGGCGTGTGCGCATCATCGATCTCGGTGCGACCCCGACGCTCCGTGCGACGGCGTTCCTCAACATCGATCCGATCGTCACGGGCGGCGCCTCGACGAGCGATGAGCAGGGCCTGCTGGGCATGGCCTTCGACCCCGACTACGCGACCAACGGGCAGTTCTACGTCTACTACACCGGTACGGGCACGAACAATCTGGCGCGCTACACCGTGTCGGCCGACCCCAACGTGGCCAACGCGACCGGCGTGGTCATGATGACGTGGTCCGATCCGTACACGAACCACAATGGCGGCGACATCCACTTCAAGCCGGGGACGCGTGACCTGTACATGGGCACGGGTGACGGCGGCAGCGCGAACGACCCCGGGAACGTCGCCCAGAACCTGAGCAGCCGGCTCGGCAAGATGCACCGCATCCGGCCGACGGTGGGCGGCACCTCGCCCTACTACACGATTCCCAGCGACAACCCGTTCTTCGGTGGTGCCACCACCACTGACGACACGGTGTGGTCGTACGGCCTTCGCAATCCCTGGCGCTGGTGCTTCGACCGCGAGAACAGCGACATGTACATCGCCGACGTCGGCCAGAACGCCGTCGAGGAAGTCGACTTCGAACCCAACGGGACCCCCGGCGGCCGCAACTACGGCTGGCGCTGCACGGAAGGCACCAGCAACACGGGGCTGACCGGCTGCACCTTCGGCAGCCCCACGCTGACCGCTCCCGTCCGCACGTACGGCCACAACTCGGCCGGCGGCTACAGCATCACGGGCGGCCGCGTGTACCGCGGCTGCGCCATGCCCGACATGCAGGGCATCTACTTCTACGTCGACTACTCGACGAACAACTCATGGTCGTTCCGCATGGTCAACGGCGTCGTGACCGAGTTCGTCACGCGCAACGCCGAGCTGCAGACCTCGGTGGGTGGCCAAACCGTCAACCAGATCGTGGCCTTCGGTGAGGACGCCAAGGGCGAGCTCTACATGGCTGATCACGGCGGGCAGATCTACAAGATCATCCCCGCCGCCGGCGAAGTGACCTGCCCGACCCCGAACCCGAACGACCTGAACAACGACGGCCTCGTTGACGGCGCTGACCTTGGCATCCTCCTGGGCAACTGGGGCGGATCGGGCTCGGGCGACATCGACGGCAGCGGCACGGTGGATGGTGCCGACCTGGGCATCCTGCTCGGTGGCTGGGGCGTCTGAGCGAACCGTCCCGCTTCACGCGAATCCATGCGGGCTCGGACCGAACGGTCCGGGCCCGCTGTGTTTGGCGCATTGGGTTGAGCGCAGTGGGTTGAGCGCTCTGGGCGTGGCGCTGGTTCAGTGCGAGCCCGGTTCGGCGGCCTTCTGCCGTGTGGCCTTGGCCTTGCTCAGGATGTTGAGCGTCTCGACCCCGAGGCTGAAGGCCATGGCGAAGTAGATGTACCCCTTTGGCACATGGAAGTGCAGGCCCTCGGCCACCAGGCTCATGCCGATGAGGATCAGGAAGCTCAGGGCGAGCATCTTCACGGTGGGGTGGCGATGCACGAAGTCGCTGATGCGGCCCGCGAACATGAGCATGACGATCATGGAGATCACCACCGCGAGGATCATGACCTCGATCGCCTCGGCCATGCCGATGGCGGTGATGACTGAGTCGATGCTGAACACGATGTCCATCAGCATGATCTGGCCCACGATGATGCCGAAGGACTTGCCGCGCCCGGCCGTCAGCGCGTGTTCGCCGCCCTCGACCGAGTGGTGGATCTCCTTCGTGCTCTTGACGAGCAGGATCAGGCCGCCCGCCAGCAGGACGAGGTCGCGCCAGCTTGGGGCGATCTCGCGGCCGAGAGCATTGATGGTCACGACGGGCGTGGTCAGCTTGGCGATCCAGCTGATGCTCATGAGGAAGGCCACGCGCATGAGCAAGGCCCCGATCAGTCCAACCCGGCGTGCCTTGGCCTGCTGCTCCTTGGGCAATCTGCCGCAGAGGATCGCGATGAAGACGATGTTGTCGATGCCCAGCACGATCTCGAGCACGGTCAGCGTGACCAGTGCGATGAGGTGCTCAGGCGTGAAGAGTGACGCAGGATCGATCAGGGCCAGCATGCGGGGGCGTACACTAGCGCCATGCGGACCATCCTGATCGTGCTCTGGACCATGGGATCGATCGGCTGCGGGCAAGCCCCGGCACCGGCTGCTGATGCGTCAACGGCGCCCGCCGGCGCGGCGTCACCCGCAACCTCGCCCGCAGCTGCACCCGCAACGGCACCCGCTCCCTCGTCGGAACCCGAGCGCTCCGCGTTGGCGAACTCGGTCCCTGCATCGAATGCAGCCGCGACCCAAGCGCCGCAGCCTCGAACCGCACCGACGCAGGCGCATCCCCTGGTCGTCGATCCGCCGAAGGTCGACTTCGGTGCAGTGCCTCCGGGTGCGCGCAAGTCCACCACATTCACGCTGCGCAACCCGACCGGCGCGCCCCTGAAGATCATCGATGCGAAGCCCAGCTGCAAGTGCACCGACATCACGCCGATGAAGGGCGTGACGATTCCTGCCGGCGGTTCCGTCGAGTTGCAGGCGACGCTCGCCGTGCCCCGAACGCCCGGCAAGAAGGATGCCAAGGTGATGATCGTCGTCGAGCAGTACGGCATGACGGTCGCGCAGATGGAAGCCACCGCGACGCTGCCGATCATGGCCTCCCCCGAATACGTGGAGGCGCTCAAGGGAGTCACGTCAGGCACCTTCACGCTGGCGGCCGGTGATGGCGCTCCCTTCAACGTGATCGGTTCGTGGGGGCTTCCCATCACGGAAGCCCAGCCGGGCGCGAAGGCATCGCACGTCATGACGTGGACCACCGCCGGCGTGAATGGCCCGCTCCCGCAGTGGGTCGTGGTGGCGACCGACCGTGCTGATGCGCCGCTGGTTGCCCTGCGCATCCGCCATGAATCGACCGGCACGCTCTTCGACAAGGATGCCCGCGAGACTCGCCAGTGGTTCTTCGCGGATCCGCTCGTCGTGGCAGGGCGCATGGAGAAGGGGACCAAGCAGCGGCTCGACCTCGATCTTGAGAGCACGAACCCCGCCGCGCGCCGCATTCCGGTGCGGGAAGGATGGAATGCCGTGACGGGCGCGACGTGCGCGACGGGCGGGTTTGCCTGCACCATCGCCGAGTCCAAGCTCGATGGGGACTTCGTCCGCGTGAAGATCGACTTCACGGTTGATCAGGCGCCGCCGGGGCTCTCCGTGGTCCCCGTGACGATCACCACGGCGACCGGTTCCGGCGTGATTCCCGTGGCGGTGCTCGTTCCGTGAGCGTGGTCCGCGTCGATGCGCGCGACGCAGCAGCCGTCACCGAGGTGCTGCTGGCCGCCGCCGAGTGCATGCGTACGGCCGAAGGCCGGCGCGGCGCGACGCAGTGGATCCCCGCGCGTGGAACGATGCTGGCGACCGGTGACCTGCACGACAACCTTGCACACCTGCACGCGATTCTCGAGCTGGCGCGACTGGATGCATCGTCGGATCACCATGTCATCCTGCATGAGCTGATCCATGGTGAGTCGCTCACCAGTGGCATGGACACGAGCTACCGCATGCTCGTGCGCGTGGCTGAGCTCGTGCTGGCCTATCCGACGCAGGTGCATCCACTGCTGGCCAACCACGAACTGGCGCAGGCGTGCAAGCTGCGGATCTCCAAGGGCGCAGGTGAGCAGGTGCAGCTCTTCCTCGATGGCATCGACTGGGTCTTCGGTGACGAGGCGCAGCAGGTGAGCGATGCGGTCGATCGGTTCATCCTCGCGATGCCGCTGGCGGTCCGATCGGCATGCGGGCTCTTCTGCGCGCACAGCACGCCGGCGCCCTTCGAGGTCGAGTCGGCCGATGTCGGTGCGCTCGACCGTGAACTCGATCCGAGCCGGTACGCCGATCATGACGGCGTTGCGTGGCAGTTCACCTGGGGTCGCGGCCAGACTCCGGAGAGTTCGCGCCGCGTGGCCGAGCGGCTGGGTGCGCGATTGATGGTGTGCGGCCACGCCTACGTCGAGCAGGGGGCCGAGGCCGTCTCGCCCGAACTCCTGCTCCTCAACAGCGACCACGCGCGCGGCGTCGCGGTCGAGATCCCGCTCGATGGCCCCTTGCCCTCGGCGACCGAACTTGCCCGCGAGGCGGTCTTCCTCGCCACGGTTGGCTTTGAAGGATGATGGCAGGTCTCGCGATCACGGGCTCGCAGCGATCCGTCGGCGTGGCTGCTTGGCGGGAGGGTGGTGCCATCGTGTCCAGCGATCACGATGATCCCTCGCGTGATCGCGATTGGCTGTGGCCATCGATCGATGACGTCTGCGTTCGTGCCGGCCTCGTTCCGACCGCGCTCACGTGGGTCGCCGTCGACGTCGGGCCGGGCGGCTTCAGTGGCCTGCGCACCACGATCGCTGCCGCGCAGTCGATCGCCACCGTGCACGGGCTGCCGTGCATCGCCGTGCCCTCGGCGCTCGTGGCGGCATGCTCGACGTGGCCCGACGCTGGACCGCGCTCGCCCGATGCGGCGCATGCCGTGCTGGCCGTGAAAGGGACCACTGCCTGGATCGCCACGCTTGGGCGCGATGAACGTGGCTGGTTCCAGAGCGCGGCGTCCGTGATCGAGTGGGGGGCGTGGAAGCCGCAGGTGGCTTCGATGGTCCTTGCCGATGCGCACTGCCCGGCATCGATCGTGCAGGTGTGCCAGGAGCACGGGGTGCCGATCGTCGAACCCACGTGGTCAGGCTTGGGCGTGATGGCGGCGGCGCAGCGGCTGTGGGACGAGTGCCATCGCGTGGCCCCCTCGGCGCTCAGCCCTGAGTACGCGCGTGAGCCCGAAGCCGTGACCCTGTGGCGTCAGCGCCACGGTGGATAACGGAGCCGGTCTCTCGCCATTTCCTCGATTGCGCTTCATCCCCAGTCGGGGCTGGCCGATGCATGCGCCGAGGACATTCCATGACCACCCGCGAACCTGCTGCGTCCATCACCACCGATGCCATCAAGCGTTTCGGCACCGCACGAATCGTGCTGTGCGGTTCGCGTGCGGAGGCGTGGACGCCGGTGGTGCGCGGTGCCGGCGGATGGAAGACCCACATCGTGCCGGCCACGGCCGTGCGCGAGGCGCTCGCCTTGCTGCGCGAGGGACCGTTCGATCTCGTGGTGCTCGATCTCGACGGCGTGCGGGCCGCGCGTGCGCGCCTGCTGCGCACGATCCGCTCGCTGGCGCCGCATGTGGGCATCGTGTGCATCGCGCGCACGGCCGATCGAGACCTGCTGCTTGCCGCGTTGCGCGAGGGCGTGGTGGATGTCCTGAGCGGTGCGGAACAGGAAGCCGAGTTCCGGGCGCGCATCGCGCTCGGGCTTGAGCAGGGTGTGGCACGTCGCTTGCGCGAACGTCGGCTCAACGTGCTGGAAACGGCCTGCCGCCGCCTCAGCCGCGAGCGAGAAACGCTCAATCGGCAGCTCGGTGGCGTGGTGAGCGATCTCGCCCAGGCGCAGGAGCGTGCCGAGGAGCGCGTGGTGCTGGCATCGGCGGCAGCCGAGCTGCGCGCGATCCTCACGCTCGAGAGCGATGTCGATGCCATGCTCAAGCTGGCCGCCCAGGCCTTCGTGCTCCGCATGGGCGCGGCGAACTGCGCGGTCTTCGTGGAGCGCGGCGAGGGCCGGTACGACCTCTGCGGCTACCTGCGTGACGACGTCTCGCGCTCGGCCGTCTCCGGCATGCTCGACACCGTCGCCGACGAATGGTGCGCGTCGCTCGCGATGCATGGTGCGCCGCTCATCTTCGACGGCGCGACGCCGCCACCTGAGACCTTCCGTCGGCTGCAGGGGCTGCTTCCAGGGCGCGCGGTCTGCACCGTGGCGTGCCGCGAGGGCGTCACGCGCCCGGCCGTGCTCGTCCTCTTCCGCGATGCCGACCGGCCGTTCGCACCGGAACTCGCGCCGCTCGCCGATGCGCTGGGCGAGTCCGTGGCCAGCAGCCTCACGCGCATCAAGCGCATCCAGTCGCGGGCGAAGGATGGCCACAAGGGCCAGGACCACGGCAAGGCCGCGTGAGCCCGCTCAGGTCGTGCGATCGGGATCGAGCCGCGCGAGGATGGTCACGCCGCCCGTGACGCGGTCACCGACCTTCACGCGGACGGAAACGGCATCCGGCCGCGGCAGAATGAGCTCGGTGGTTGAGCCGAACTTGATCAGGCCGAAGCGCTGGGCGCGATCGAGCCGGTCGCCGTGTACCACGGCGCAGACGATGTGGCGCGCGATCGCCCCTGACACCTGGCGAATCCCGATTGGATCGCC
>JAGWXC010000097.1 GCA_018970045.1 Planctomycetota bacterium
CGGACTGTTGCGCCCTCGAGGCGTGATCGGCTGCGAAAGCGGCCGCGAAGCACGCAGCAAGGATCGACGCACGTCCACGATGCATGGCCTGATGGTACGCCCCGTACGGCCGGGTGCCGCGTGTAGAGTCTCCCCCATGCGACCGAACGTCCTTCATGCGATTGCCGTGCCCGCGCTGCTGGCAGCCTGCGGGACGGCACCCCGAGTCGAGATCGTCGAGGCCGTTCCGGTTGCCACGATCGGCACCGAGCAGGAGTGGGCGCTGGTCGTGCGGGTGCACAATCCGAAGGATGCGCAGCTCGTCCTCGATGGCTGGACGCTCGACGCAGGCGGCCGCCGGATCGAGTGGGTCGCCACGCGGACCGTGCCGCCTCGCGAGATGATCCAGGAATCACTGCCGGTCGTCCTGCCGGTGTCGGTCGGCGCATGGTCGGTGCGCGGCGAACTCTCCTACGTGGCGCCCGGTCGCCTGAACGACATCCTGTTCGATTCAGGCTTCAGCCGGCCGAGCGTGTCGTTCGCCGGCACGCCGCCGATCAAGGCGGCCGGCGACGCCCCCGCACCGACCGCCGTCGACGGAACGATGCCCGACATCAAGCCGCCTTCGCGCTGAACATCCGTTCGCGCGTCGGGCCTTCGCGCGCAAGAATCGGGTGCTTGCTCACGGGCTGATGCGCTCGTCGCCGCCGTGGCGGCGCATGAACTCCGCCCGGGCATCATCCATGAGCCGCTGGTGGAGTCCAAGCATCGATGGATCACCGGCATCCACGCCATCAGTGGGCACCGGGTCGAAGACGCCATCGGGGCGCATGAGCCACGACTGCCTGCGGTCCTCGAGGCAGTAGCAGAGGATCTTCCACAGGTGCCGCCGGTGCGCGGTCAGCTCGATCGGCGTGGCCGCCTCCACGCGCGTGTTGAGGTTCCGGTACATCCAGTCTGCGCTGCCGATGAAGAAGTCGCCCTTGAGCGGATCGGCATGGCCGCCGCCGAAGAAGAAGATGCGGCTGTGCTCGAGGAATCGGCCGATGATCGAGCGCACGCGCACGTTGGGCGAGAGCCCGTCGACGCCCGGGCGCAGGCAGCAGAAGCCGCGCACCACCAGGTCGACCTGCACACCGGCACGTCCGGCCGCGTAGAGCGCATCCATGACGGTCCGGTCCTCGAGCTGGTTCATCTTCGCGATGATCCTGCCGGTGCCGCCCTTCTGCTGGATCGCGATCTCGCGCTCGATGAGCTCGAGGAACGAGCGCTTCATGGTCGTGGGTGCGACGAGCAGCTTGTTGAACTGCGCCTGCAGCGACCGCCCCGTCATGTAGTTGAACAGGCCGACCAGATCCTCGGTGATCGCCGGATCGCAGGTCAGGATGCCCAAATCCTCGTAGAGCCGCGCGGTCTTGCTGTTGTAGTTGCCGGTGCCGATGTGGCCGTAGCAGCGGATCGACTGGCCTTCCTGGCGCACGACGAGGCTGGTCTTCGTGTGCGTCTTCAGGCCGATCACGCCGTAAGCCACGTGCACGCCCGCCTGCTCGAGTTTCTTCGCCCACTCGATGTTGCGCGCCTCGTCGAAGCGGGCACGCACCTCGACGAGCACCGCGACCTGCTTGCCCGCCTCGGCGGCGCGGATCAGGCTGGCGATGAACGGGCTGTCGCCGCTCGTGCGGTAGAGGCTCTGCTTGATGCAGAGGACCTTCGGATCGCGCGAGGCCTGCTCGATGAAGCGCTCGACGCTGTCGTTGAAGCTCTCGTACGGGTGGTGCAGCAGCAGGTCGCCCTGGCGGATGCGCGCGAAGATGTCGGCTTCGTCGTCCTCGAGGCCGGCCGGCGGCAGCGGTGACCACTTGCTGAACTTGTGCTGCGGCAGGTCAAGGTCCGCCACGGCATTGAGCATGCCGTAGTCGATCAGGCCGTCGACCTCGTAGATGTCCTCGGGGCCGAGCTGGAGCTCCTCCATGAGGAAGCGCAGGATGCGCGGGCTGGCGCCGGGCACCACCTCGAGCCGCACCACCTCGGCGAAGCGCCGCTTCTTCAGCTTCTGCTCGACCGCCTGCAGCAAGTCCTCGGGATCGGTCTGGTCCGTCTCAAGCTCCGCGTCACGCGTGACCCGGAACGGCATGACCTGCAGGATTTCCATCCCCGGGAAGAGGTCATCAAGGTTGTGACGGATGATGTCGAGGACCGGCACGTAGCGGCGGCCGGGCTCGAGTTCGTAGAGGCGCGTGGGAACGTCGGGCACCTTCACGCGCGCGAAGAGCGCCTCGTTCTCGCCGGGACGGCGCAGCACCAGCCCCAGCGACACGCTCATGTTCGAGATGAACGGGAAGCGGTGGCCCGAGTCGATCGCCAGCGGCGTGAGGATCGGGAAGACGGTGCGACGGAACCACGCCTCGGCCTGGGCCCGCTCCATGGCATCGAGCTCTTCCCACGACATCACGCGGATGCCGGACTCGCGCAGCGCGGGCCGGACCATATCCCGCCAGCACGAGCTTTGCTGGCGGGAGAGTTCGTGCACCTTCTCACGTACCGCATGGAGCAGGGTCGCGGGCGTGAGCGGCTCGTACGCGGGCTGCGTCTCGCCGGTCTCGACCGCGTGGCGGATGCCGCCCACGCGCTTCATGAAGAACTCGTCGAGGTTGTTGGAATAGATCGTCAGGAAGCGCACGCGCTCGAGCAGCGGGGTGCGCGCATCCAGCGCCATGTGCAGCACGCGGCGGTTGAACTCGAGCCAGGCCAGGTCGCGGCAGAGGAATCGCTCGGGGCTCGTGAGGATCGGCGCTCCCGAGGGCGCTGGCTTCTTGCGGGTGGTGGGCATGTCAGTGGTGCCTTGGGTGGTAATGGGCTGCACAGCCGGGAGCCTCGGTCAGGCGGACGCGGCTCACGCGCACGCCGTGAGGCAGCGCTCGGGCAACCGTGTCGCCGATGTGGCGCGCGACCAGCTCCGCGGTGGGATTGGTGCGATCGAAGGGAGGCGTCTCGTTCAGGTTGCGGCTCTGGAACGGACGGATCACGTCGTCCACGACGGCCTGCACCGCGTGGAAGTCGCACAGCAGGCCATCGTCATCGAGGCGATCCGCCGTCACGACCACTTCAAGATTCCAGTCATGCCCGTGCATCGGCTCCCGCTCCCCACGCATGACGATGGCATGCGATGCGGAAAAAGTGCGCTGGACGCTGAGCTCGAACATGGAGTCGGCCGAGTATAGCCCTGCGCCGTGCATCGTCCGCCGACGCGCTGCATCGGCCGCATGTTCGCATGCTTCGCTAGATTCCCGGTCATGAGCACGACGGAAGCCCCCTTGATGCTGAGCGTGAGCGGTGCCCGAGGCATCGTCGGCACGACGATGACGCCCGAGGTTGCCGCCGCGTATGCCGGTGCGTTCGGGTCATTCCTCCGCGCGACCACCGGCAAGGCACGACCTAGCGTGGTCGTGGGGCTCGACGGGCGCATCAGCGGTCCGCCGCTCGCTTCGGCCGCGATCGGTGGCCTCACCGCGACCGGCTGCGACGTGATTGACTTGGGCGTGGCCATGACGCCATCGGTCGGCGTGATGATCAGCCACCACCGCGCCGATGGAGGGCTCGTCATCACCGCGAGCCACAATCCCATCGAGTGGAACGGCATCAAGTGCCTGGATGGCGATGGTCTTGCGCCGCCGCCCGCGATCGCGAAGGAGATCGTCGACCGGTTCAAGGAGCGCCGCATCGATTGGTGCGGGCCACTCGAGACCGGCCGCGTGACGCAGGATCCCACGTCGGCGCGCGTGCACTGCGACCGCGTGCTCGCCCAGGTCAAGGCCGAGGCGATCCGCTCCCGACAGTTCACGGTCGTGCTCGACAGCGTGAACGGCAGCGGCTGCGAGGGCGGGCGCATGCTGCTCGAGGCGCTCGGCTGCCGCGTCACGCACCTCTTCGGCGAGCCCACCGGGGTCTTCGGGCACACGCCCGAGCCTCTCCTCGAGAACCTCGTGGATCTGGCCAACGCGACCCGGGGCACCGCCGGAGCAGCCTGCGGCTTCGCCCAGGATCCCGATGCCGATCGCCTGGCGATCGTGGACGAGACCGGCCGCTTCATCGGCGAGGAGTGCACGCTGGTCCTTGCCGCGCTGCGCATGCTGCAGCGCACGGGCGGCGGCACACTGGCCGCGAACCTATCCACGAGCCGCATGATCGATGACGTCGCGGCGCGCTTCCCGGGCTCGCGCGTGGTGCGCACCGCCGTGGGCGAGGCCAACGTGGTGGCGGGCCTGCGCCCCGCGAATGGCATCCTGGGTGGCGAGGGCAACGGCGGCGTGATCCTGCCGGGGGTGTGCTGGGTGCGTGACTCGCTCAGCGCGATGGCGCTCGTGCTCGAGCTGCTGGCGCATGAGGGCAAGCCGCTGTCAGCGATCGTGGCATCGCTCCCCCGCTACGCGATGATCAAGCGCAAGATGGAGCTGGCCTCGGTCGGCGGCATGGCCGCGGTCGCACCCGCGCTGGCCAAGGTCAAGGCGGCCTTCACCAGCGAGCGCATCAGCGATGTCGACGGCGTGCGCGTGGACTTCGCCGACGGCTGGGTCCACCTGCGCGCGAGCAACACCGAGCCGATCGTGCGCGTGATCGCCGAGGCGGCAACCGAAGCCCGCGCGAACGAACTCTGCGACCTCTGCCGGCGCGCCGCCGGCGTGTGATCAGGGGGCAATCCGAGTCGGCTCGTCCAGCCGCCGCTCGAACGACTCGGCCGCGGCAGCGTGGCCCTTGCCGGGCTCGGCGGCTTCCCATTCCCGGTGCAGGTCGCGCAGCGATTCCAGCACCGTCAGCGTGTACTCGTGCGTGGGACCGTACGAGCGCTCGTAAATGCCGAGGGCACGATTGAACAGTCGGTCAGCCTCGGCCCGCTGGCCCCGGTGCCAGCGCACGATGGCCAGGTTGTTCTGGGCCTCGGCGACGTCGGGGTGATCGTTGCCCAGCAGCGACTCGCGCATCGCAAGCGAGCGCGCCAGGAGGTCCTCGGCCTCATCCAGACGATCCTCGGCAGCGAGGAGATCGCCGAGGTTGCCCATGCAGGTAGCCACGACCTCGTGAGGACCGTCGTACGCAGCGACGGCAATGGCCAGCGCGCGCCGGTGCAAGCCGATGGCTCGCTCCACATCGCCGAGCGCCGCGTGCACGAGCGCCACATTGGCAAGGTTTCCCACGATGCCCGGGGCGGCGGCGCCCAGCGACTGCTCATTGATCTCAAGCGCTGACTCGAGCACGGGCAGAGCGGCCGACGCGGCATCCTGATCCAGGAGCGCCAGGCCCTGCTCGGTCAGCGCTGCCGCCACGCTCGGCGACGGTCCCTCGAGTTCGAGGAAGAGATCGGCCGACTGGCGCGACAGGGCAGCCGCCCGCTGGGGTTCGCCCTGCCCGCGCAGCACACGTGCCAGTTCGAGCCGCAGCGCAGCCTCGCTCTCGGCGAACCCTGCAAGCTCGCCGGCATCAAGGCGCCGAACCGCTCCATCGAGCGCATCGGTGAGCAAGACATCGGCGTCGCCGCCATCCATCGGGTTCGCGCCGGCGAGCGTCTGCGTCATGAACTCCATCACGCGCGTGGCGTCGCGCTCGCGCCGTTCGGCCTGCGCCCGCTGCAGCGCGGCCTCGCGCCAGCCCACCAGCGACACCACGAGCCCGGCGACGAGCGCCACCAGCACCGCCGACGCCGCCACGACGAAGCCGCGGTTGCGGCGCGCCCACTTGCGCGCCCGGTAGGCACGGCTCTCGGGTGCCGCCAGGAGCGGCCGACCCCCGAGGTAGTTGCGCACGTCAAGCGCCAGGTCGCTGGCGCTGGCGTAGCGCTCCTCGCGATCCTTGCGCATTGCCTTGAGCGGGATGAGCTCGAGTTCCGAGCGCAGCTGCCGGGCGAGCTCATCGACGCGACGCCGCATCGCACGCTCCATCCGTTCGCGCGCCGCCGGGTCCTGTCGGGCCAGCGTGGTCAGCCGTGCGCTGGGCGAGGGCGGATCGACCTCGCGGATGGTGCGCTGGATGTGCTGGAACCCCTGCGCGCGGAGCGCCTTCGGATCGAAGGGCGTGGTCCCGGCGAGCAGTTCGTAGAGCACCACGCCGAGCGCGAAGACATCGGCACGCGTGTCGATGTCCGTCGCATCGGGCTCGGCCTGCTCGGGGCTCATGTACTCCGGCGTGCCGATCATCTGGCCGATGCCGGTGTGCGCGCCGTGATCCGACAGGCGCGTCGAGAGCGCCTTGGCGATTCCGAAGTCGATCACCTTGGCGACGGGCCCACCACCGTCGATCCGGCTCACCAGGATGTTGCCCGGCTTGAGATCGCGGTGGATGATTCCGCGCATGTGCGCGTGCTGGACCGCATCGCAGACCTGCAGGAAGAGCTCGAGCCGCTCGTGCAGCCCGAGGTGATGACGATCGCAGAAGCCCGAGATCGGCTCGCCCTTCACGAACTCCATCGCGAACCACGGCCGGCCCGCCGGCGTGACGCCGCCGTCGAGCACCTTGGCGATGTTCGGGTGATCCATGAGGGCAAGCGCCTGGCGCTCCTGCTCGAACCGCACGAGCACGCTCTCGGAATCCATGCCCGCGCGGATGAGCTTGAGCGCCACCTGCTGCACGTACGGCTCGCGGCGCTCGGCGTGCCACACCGCACCGAAGCCTCCTTCGCCCAGCAGCTCGATCAGCGTGTATGGACCGATCACCTCGCCCGGCTTCTCGCGCGCGGCCCGGATCGCGGCCGCGACCGAGTCGCGCAGCCCGCCGGTGTCGCCCGCAGTCGTGGCCGGCTGCTGGGCCGTGTTGGCAAGGGTGGGTTGATCGGCGCCGCCCGACGCGATGGTCTCAGCAGCATGAAGCGGCTGCGCGTGGTGGCCACCCGCATCGATCGTCGTGTCCGTCGGCAGCGGCTTGCGCGTCGGATCCTGCGGCGATCCCGCTCCAGTGGTCATCGTGCCTTCCAGCTCTCGACCACGCGGTGCTCGATCGCGCCGCCCGAGCAATCGATGTCGACCATGAAGAAGCCCCCGCGGTGCGCCTGCACGTTCGGCCACATGATCGTGCGATCTGTCTCGGGAATGCCGATGGACGCCACGTCCGCGATGGACACCCACACGAGCGAACCTTCGTCGAACTCGTAGGCGGTCACCTCGTCGTGGCTGATCGGACGCGTGGCCTCGAAGAGGAAGATCAGCCAGTGCTTCTCGCCCTGGTAGGCACGCTCGTTCACGATGCCCGCGAGCCGCAAGTCACGGTCAGCGAGCACCACGCCGCTCTCTTCGATCGCCTCGCGGCGCGCGCACTCATGCGGGCTCTCGCCCAGGCTGATCTCGACCTTGCCACCGATCGGAGAGTGCAGGCCGGCGTTGGGCGCCTTGCGACGGTGCAAGAGCAGCAGCCGCCCATCGTGGTCGTAGAGGTAGACCAGCACCGCCACGCGGTACGGCAGCGTGGTCGGCTCGTAGCGCGGATGATCGACGTCGTTCACTGGATCGCCCCGGCGAAATCCGCCGCGGGCTCCAGGCCGACCGCGCGCAGGAGATCGCGCACGCGGGCCAGACCGGCCGTGGGCAGCGCGCACATCGGCAAGCGAAGCACGCCGCTGTCGCGGCCGAGGACCTGCATGGCCGCCTTGATCGGCGCAGGGTTGGTGTCGATCGTGAGCAGCCCGCGCGCG
This sequence comes from Planctomycetota bacterium, assembly GCA_018970045.1. Taxonomy (GTDB): domain Bacteria; phylum Planctomycetota; class Phycisphaerae; order Phycisphaerales; family SM1A02; genus SYIB01. The sequence continues at coordinate 7,655 of JAGWXC010000097.1, forward strand.
AGCGCGAACAGCGAGGCATGCTCGGCCCTCGCACCCGCGAAGTCGTTCGACTGCGCGAGGGCGCACAGCCGGGCCACACGCTCGGGAACGATGTTGCTCAGGACGCTGACCACGCCGACCGCGCCCACGGCCGCGAACGCGATCGTCAGCGTGTCGTCGCCCGACAGGATCGTGATCCCGCAGCGCTGGCGGATCTCGCTGGCGCTGTCCATGCTGCCGGTCGCTTCCTTGATCGCCACGATGTTGGGGTGGCGCGCCAGGCGCTCGACGGTCTCGGGCGCGATCGCCACGCCGCAGCGGCCCGGGATGTTGTAGAGCATGATCGGCAGGCTGCAGCTGTCGGCCACCGCCATGAAGTGCCGGTAGATCCCCTCCTGCGAGGGCTTGTTGTAGTAGGGCGCGACCTGCAGCGAGAGATCCGCGCCGAGCGCATGCGCCGAGCGATGCAGGTGGATCGCGTGCTCGGTCGAGTTGCTGCCCGTGCCCGCCACGATCTGCAGGCCCAGCGGCTTGCCGACCCGGACGGCGGTTTCGATGACCGAGGCCTGCTCGCGCTCATGCAGCGTGGGCGCTTCGCCGGTCGTGCCGCAGGGCACGATGCCCGTGACGCCGCCGGCGGCTTGGAAGCGGATGTGCTCCTCGAGCCGAGCGAGGTCGATCGAACCATCCGTGGAAGTGAACGGCGTGACGATGGCTGTGTAGGTGCCGAGGATCCGTGGCATGCGCCCAGTGTACGAGCGAGCGCCGCCGCCGCCGAGCGATCAGCGGGCCGAAGCGCCCTCGACCATCAGCCGCTTCATCTCGCGCACCGCCTCGCGCAGACCCGTGAAGACGGCCCGGCTCACGATGGCGTGCCCGATGTGGAGCTCGCGAATCCCCGGCAGCGCCGCGATCGGCTTGACGTTCTCGTAGTGCAGGGCGTGGCCGGCGTTGAAGCAGAGCCCGGCGGCGCAGGCATGGCGACCGGCCGCCGCCACCCGATCGAGCTCGATCGTCGTTCGGGGGCCGAGGCCGCCCTCGTCATGCCAGGCATGCGCGTACGGCCCCGTGTGGATCTCGCAGACGCCGGCGCCGATCCGCAGCGCGGCGTCGATCTGTTGCGGCAGTGCATCGATGAAGACGCTGACGGTGATGCCGGCATCGCGCAACCGGGCGACCTGTGCCGCCAGGGCCGGCTCCTGCCCCGCCACGTCCAGCCCGCCCTCGGTCGTGACCTCGA
>JAGWXC010000098.1 GCA_018970045.1 Planctomycetota bacterium
TCCGCACCACCGTCCTCACCAAGGGCTTTCTCTTCTCGGCGCTCGTGTTCCCGCTGCTCATGGTCGGCGTCTCGATGCTGCTGCCCATCCTGATGGCCACCAGCATCCAGCCCATGAAGGGCGCGATCCTGGTCGAAGCCCCTGCCGCCGCGACCGACGCGATGCGCGCAGAACTCGAGCGCGCCGCCAAGGATCCCGCCACCGCCCTGCGCGAGCGCGTCGAGCGTGGCGAGGAGCCCGAGCTCGACGATGCCACGGCTGCACTCACCCCCATCGAGTCGCCGATCGAGCCGATCGCAGCGGACCAGGTCGAGGCCGCCAAGGAGCGCGTGCGCAGCGGCGATGCCCTGGCCCTCGTCATCATTCCGCCCGCATCCCTCGATGCGCAGTCGAAGGACCCGACCTACGAGCTCTTCGTGGCCACGAAGACGAGCCCCAAGCACACATCGATCGTCAGCCGCTCCGTGCGCGAGGCGATCGTGCGACTGCGCGTGCAGGCCTCGGGCGCCGACTACCAGCGCACGATGGACCTCCTGAAGCGCCCGGAGCCGAACATCCTGCGCCTGACCGACGATGGCACCGAGGCGAAGGAGCGGCTCGAAGGCCGCATGCTCGTGCCAGGGGCCTTCATGCTCCTGATGTGGATCACCACCTTCACCGGTGCGAACTACCTCCTCACGAACACCATCGAAGAAAAGGGCAGCAAGGTCATCGAGGTCCTGCTCGCCGCAGTCAGCCCCATGGAGCTGCTGGCCGGCAAGATCCTTGGACAGCTCGGTTCGACCGCCGTCATGCTCGGCATGTACGGACTGGCCGGTCTCGCGGGCCTGTCTGCGCTGGCGATGATGGATCTGGTGCCGATCTCGAGCCTCGTCCTGATGGTCGCGTTCGCGCTCACCGCCTACCTGATGATCGCGAGCATGCTGACCGCGGTTGGCAGCGCCGTCACCAACCTGCAGGAAGCCCAGGCGCTCGTCGGCCCGGTGATGCTCGTGCTCATCGTGCCACTCATGCTCTGGCTGCCCATCAGCGAGAATCCCAACGGGGCGTTCGCGGTGGTGTGTTCGTTCCTGCCACCGATCAGCCCGTTCATCATGGTGCTGCGGGCCACGGGCACCAGCGAGCCGGTCCCGGGCTGGCAGGTCGCACTCTCGCTCGCCGTCAGCGCCGCATCGAGCGTGGCCTTCCTCTGGCTCGCGGCCCGCATCTTCCGGGTCGGCATCCTCATGCAAGGCAAGCCGCCGACCCCGCGCGAACTGCTGCGCTGGGCGCGCTACCGCTGAGTGCCGTACGGCAGCGGGCACCTGGCACTCAGCAGATGATCCGTCCGAGCGCATCGACCCGCCCGGGTCGCACAGCCGCGGCACGTCCATAGACTCACGCCCATGAACCATCAGTCGCTCTGGGCACCGTGGCGCATGGCGTACCTGCGCGGCCTCGATGAACGTGCGGGCGCCGAGCGCGTGGCCGGCGAGGAGTCGCCCCGCAACTTCCTTGCGGACTACTGGCAGCACCCGGCGCGCGACCGCGAGCACCACGTCATCCACCGCAACGAGCACGGCATGATCCTGCTCAACCGCTACCCCTACTCGAACGGCCACCTGCTCGTCGCGCTCGGCGAGCCTCGGCCCACGCTGCTCGACTACGCGCCTGAACAACGCGCTGAGCTGTGGAAGCTCGTCGACCTCGCCGCGCTGCTCGTGCGCCGCACGCTGAATCCGCAGGGGCTCAACATCGGCGTGAACGAGGGCCGCGCGGCGGGCGCCGGCCTGCCCGAGCACCTGCACGTGCACCTGGTGCCACGCTGGTCGGGCGACGTCAACTTCATGGCCGCGATCGGCGGCCTGCGCATGATTCCCGACAGCCTCGATGCAGTGCACGAGGCGTACGCGCGCGCACTGGCCGCGCTCGCCTGACCACGCGCGGACGCGCAGCAGCGGCTTTGGCTACTCGTCCTTGCGCTCCCTCGGGTTCCGGCTGCGCGGACGCGCAGTGGAACCCCCGCTGATGCCGCTCGTGTGCTGCGCTCGTCCTCCCGCTCCCTCGGGTTCCGGCTGCGCGGACGCGCGCGCTGCACCCGGCTCCGCGCGCGCTCCTCCTGCGTCGCTCGGCGGAGCTGGCACCCGCCTCCGATGGTCGCACGTCGTGCCGCCTTCGCGACTCCGCAGGCCGCGCAGCTCGGAACCGCTCGGTCGCTCCGGACGAGCACACGACAACTGATGAATGCGCGGTCGCTCTGGACGAGCGACGAAACGGCACCCAACGCACTGCGCCCGGTCCTCCGGGCGGCGCGGTGCGAGCACCAGGCCGAAGCCAAACCACCCTGAAGTTGCCCGAACCCTTCCGTGAGGTGGGTTCGCTGTCCGACGATCCCGGCCTTCCACTCGAGGGAGGCATGGCCTTCGTCGCGGAGCGCAGCGATCCCTTGGGTTCGCGCATAGGTTCGAGCGCGTCGGGGATGGTCCGCCGCCCAGAGGACCGGGCGCGCATCAATCGTAGCCCGGGCTTCGCGCATGTCCACGCGGACCGCATGAACGCCCTACGATTTTCCCTCCATGATCGCCGCGCGACTGAACATGCTCCAGCGCTTCCTGCTGGACGTGATCGGGTCCTTCAATCCGAAGGACCTGACGCCAGCGATGCGTCGCAACTACGTGCACGAGCTCGTCTCGTGGTGCTTCCTGCCGTTCGCGCTCGGCGCGATCGAGGGTGGCACGATGGGCGTGGTCGTGAAGAAGGCCTTCGACGGCACCGTCGACCCATGGAAGCTCGACATGGCGGTCGCCGTCGTCACGGCGGCACCCAATGTGGCCAACCTTTGCTCGTTCGTCTGGGCCAGTCTCGCGCACGGCCGCCGCAAGGTGCCGTTCATCGCCGCGCTGCAGCTGGCCACGTGCCTGTGCGTCGGCCTTGTCGCCCTCATCCCCATCAACGAGGGCGGGCTCCTTGCGCTGTGCGCACTCGTGCTGGTCGCCCGCACCTGCTGGACCGGCGTCATCACCGTGCGCACGGCGGTCTGGCGCCACAACTGGCCCAAGGGCCGGCGCGCGAGCGTGGCGGGCAAGATGGCCACGATGCAGGCGGTGGTCCTCGCGCTCTGCGGCGCAGCGGTCGGCCAGGCGATGGACCTCGGGCCGCGCAACTCGATCATCCTCTTCCCCGCCTTGGCAGCCATCGGGCTCGTCGGCAACGCGATCTACCGCAAGGTGACCCTGCTCAACGAGGACGAGATCGTCGCCGCCGAGCGCGCCGGCACCGACGAGGACGAGCGCCCGACCCTCGACCCGCGGCGCATCATCACGGTGCTCCGCGAGGATCCGCTCTACCGCAGTTTCATGCTGCACATGTTCGTGTTCGGCCTGGGCAACCTCATGCTCACGCAGCCGCAGGTCTCGCTCATGCAGGACGAGTTCGGGCTCTCCTACCTCGAGGGCATCCTGGCGACGACCATCATCCCCACCGCCATCATGCCGCTGGCGATTCCGATGTGGTCGCGGCTCATGGACCGCTCGCACATCACTCGGTTCCGGTCGATCCACGGCTGGTCCTTCGTCGCAGCATCCGTGCTGCTGTGGCTGGCCGCGCTCCTGCACAGCCTGCCGCTCTTCTACGCGGCCAGCGTGGCGCTCGGCATCGGCTTCGCCGGCGGCGTGCTCGCCTGGAACCTCGGCCACCACGACTTCGCGCCGCCGCACCGTGACGCCGAGTACATGGCGGTGCACGTCACGCTCAACGGTCTGCGCGGCCTGATGGCGCCCTTCATTGCGGCGCCCCTCTACGCCCTCATGCCGCCCGATGGCCGCCACTGGGTCTTCATGCTCTGCACCGTGGTCAACGTGGCGGGCATGGTGGGCTTCATCTCCCTCTCGCGGCGCGTCAGCGCGCTGCATCGGCCTGGTCCCGCGCACGCCGCCTGACCCATCCGCGAATCTTCGTCCCTTTGTCGTTATCCGCTCCGCCGGCGCGCGCTCGCTCCGCTAGTCTCGACGACCCGGCGCTGGATGGTCCAGCACCGATTCGCAACCGCCGCGACCGCGGGGCGTTCGTCATGCACGGTGCATGGCGCCCGCACACGGCACCAAGGACCCCAACGACATCATGGTTGACCACAACCTCATCGCAGACCTCTCGCTCGACCTCAACGACCTGGAGCTGGCCCTCGGCCAGAGCTCCATGGCCTCCGTCCTCGAGCGTGGCGAGGTCAGCAAGTTCGAGACCAACAGCATCCTCAAGGGCAAGGTCGTCGGCATCAGCGGCGACTACGTCATCGTCGACGTCGGCCTGAAGAGCGAAGGCCAGATCCAGAAGGCCGAGTTCGAGGAGAGCGGCGGCGTGTCGATCGGCGACACCGTCGAAGTGCTGCTGGAGAGCCTCGAAGATGCGGAAGGATCCGTGGTCCTCTCGAAGCGCAAGGCCGACCGCATCCGCGGCTGGGAGCAGATCCTGGTCACGCGCAAGGAAGGCGATGTCGTCGAGGGCAAGGTGCTCCGCAAGATCAAGGGCGGCCTGCTCGTCGACATCGGCGTGCCGGTCTTCCTCCCCGCCTCGCAGGTCGACGTGCGCCGTCCCGGCGACGTGGGCGACTGGGTCGGCCGCATCATGCGCGCGCTGATCCTCAAGATCGACACCGAGCGCCGCAACATCGTCATCAGCCGCCGCAAGCTCATCGAGGATGAGCGCGAAGAGGCCAAGAAGCGCCTCATGGGCGAGCTCGTCGAGGGCTCGATCGTGCGCGGCACCGTCACGAACATCGCCGACTTCGGCGCGTTCGTCGACCTCGGCGGCCTCGACGGCCTGCTGCACATCACCGACATGTCGTGGGGCCGCGTCGGCCACCCGAGCGAAATCGTCAAGCCCGGCCAGGAGATCGAGGTCAAGGTCCTCAACATCGACCGCGAGCGCGAGAAGATCGCGCTGGGCCTGAAGCAGAAGGAAACTTCGCCCTGGGAAGAGATCGAGAAGAAGTACCCGGTCGGCGCGCGCGTGCGCGGCACCGTGGTCAACCTCATGTCGTACGGCGCGTTCGTTCGCCTCGAGGACGGCATCGAGGGCCTGGTCCACGTCAGCGAGATGAGCTGGACCCGCCGCATCAACCACCCGAGCGAAGTCGTCAACGTGAACCAGGAGATCGACGTGGTCGTCCTGGACTTCAACAAGGACAAGCTCGAGATCTCGCTGGGCATGAAGCAGACCGAGGTCAACCCCTGGGAACTCGTGGGCGAGCGCTACCCGCTCGGCACGGTCATCGAGGGCAAGGTCCGCAACCTCGCCAACTACGGCGCATTCATCGAGATCGAGCCGGGCATCGACGGCCTGCTCCACGTCAGCGACATGAGCTGGACCAAGAAGGTCGCGCACCCCAACGAAGTCCTCAAGAAGGGCGACTCGGTCAAGTGCGTGGTCATCGAGGTCGACCAGGAGAAGCAGCGCGTCGGCCTCGGCGTGAAGCAGCTCTCGGAAGACCCGTGGGTCGAGGCGATCCCGAGCGCGTACCGCCCGGGCATGATCGTCACCGGCAAGATCACGAAGATCACCAACTTCGGTGTCTTCGTGGAGCTCGAGGACGGCCTCGAAGGCCTCCTCCACATCAGCGAGCTCGCCGACCACAAGGTCGAAAACCCGCAGGATGTGGTCAAGAGCGGCCAGGAGGTCGAGGTCAAGATCCTGCGCGTCGACACCGACGACCGCAAGATCGGCCTCAGCCTCAAGCGCGCGCAGTGGGGCGCGAGCCCGACGCCGGAATCGTCGAACCCTGCCGACATGGCTGCGTTCGTGGCGCCCAAGCGCGCCAAGGCGCCAACCAAGGGCGGCATGGACGACCACGGCGCGCTCGGCACCGACAAGATCAAGCTCGACTGAGCCTGGTCGAGTCATCCAGCAGCTTCACCGCGGGCCCCCATTCGGGGGCCCGTTTTTCGTTGCGGCACGGCTCTGGCGGCGAGCCCATGATCGACGCAGGGGGTCAGCGATCATCCGCTGGGCCCGCACCCATCAACTCGCCGTGACGAAAAAAGACCCCGCGGCGGTGAGCCGCGGGGCCGTTGTCCCTTTCCAACCTCTTCCGCCCCACGTTTGGTCGCCAATGGCGACCTGAGGGGGTGGCGGATGCCCTTGCGGGCACTTCGGACCTCGTGGGAAGAGGATCGGTCAGCAGAGAGCGATGAAGCTCAGCACGGCAAGCAGGGCCAGGCGCTGGTTTTGCGTCTCGAACGTCACAACTTTGCCGAGCATCGCGTGTCCTCTCTGCGGGTGATGTCATGCAGGACGGACGTCCTGACGTCGTACGATGGCACGGATGCTGCTTTCGTCCAACGCGATCTTTGCATTTTTGCCCTTGGCAGCGGCCCTGCTCGTGTCTGGAGCGCCAGATGCAGAGACGGCCGCCGCCGCCTGGCAACGCATGCAGGCTGCCCTGGCGGGCACGCCCGAAGCGGGGCCAGCGCCCGAGGCCGCTGCCGCAAGCGCCATCCTGCGGCTGGATGGACGGGTGCTTGGCCACGGAGCGGCGTTGGCCACCGCTGACCGGTCGTGCATCGACGCAGCCATCGCCGAAGCCATCGCGAGCGCCCAAAAGGACGGCGAATGGCTCGCTTGGGTCGCCCGTCCAGCCACGCTGGCCGAAGCCGTCACACTTGAGCTCGAGCTCGCCGGCGAACCCGAGCCGCTGACCGGCCGCACGCTCGCCGACTGCGCCCAGTCGCTGCGCCCCGCGCTTGATGCGATGGCCGTGCGCCGAGGCACCACGATGCACTGGATGCCGGCGAGCAGGCTCCAATCGATGGGCCTCGCCGCGCGAGCGACCGATGGGCTGGGCCTCCTCATGCGCCGCGCCGGACTGGCCGACACCGATCTGCCGTCGATCGATCCAGCCGAGAGTGTGGCGATCTATCGCGTGCCGACGATCCGGCTGGCGCAGTCGGCACCGCGTGCAGCGCCGTGGTTGGTCCTGCATGGCGAGCGCCTGGTTCCCGCCAGCGCCATCACGCACGATGCCTGCATCGCCGCTGCCGAACGCGCGGCGGCGTGGCTCGAGGGCTGCGTGCTCGATGAGCCCGGTTCGCCTGCGCCGGTCCTGCTGGGTGACTACGGCACGATCGCCGACCGTCGCCAACCCATGGTCGCAGGAACGATCGATCGCCTCATGGCTGCGTGGGCGTTGGCTGAACTTGCGGCACGGCCCGGTGACCGAGCACCGTCATGGCGCGCGCGCGCTGCCGTGCTTGCCGGGCAGGCGAACGACGCGGACCTCGATCCGCTCGCCGTGCGTCGCGCGCTGGCGTTGCGCACCATCGCATGGTGTGCGCTCACGCGCTCGGGCAGTGATGATGAGCGCCAGGCCGCGCGCACCGAAGTCAACTCGCTCGCCGCACGCTTGGCCGCATCCGTCCTCGAAGAGGCACCCGCCGATCCCGTCCGCGCCCTCGAACTCGCGGCTGCAGCGTGCGTGACGTCGTCGGGCGCCCGCGTGCTGGAACCGGCGGCCCTCCATGGTGCCATCGCCCGCGCGTGGGACGAGTTGCCACGCGCCTCACTGGTGACCGAGGCCGAGTGGCTGCTTCGTGCCGCCGCATGGTCGGAGCTCGCTCCCCCGCCGGCTCCTCTCGTGCAGGATGCCCTGCGCGATGTCCTCATGCGGGTGCAGCTTGGGATCGGCAGTGCCTCGAAGGAGCTGCCCCCTGATCTCGTTGGGGCATTCCAATTGGCTGCTCCCAACGGCCAGCCGTCGATCGGTGCCACGGGGCTTCGGCCGCTGGCTGCGCTCGTGCGGATGAACGATGCCACCACCGACCAGGGAACCCGCGAGCGGCTCAGTGAAGCCTGTCGCGCCGGGGCCAGGTTCGTGCTCCAGCTCCAGGTGTCCACGGATGGAGCCACGCTGCTCCGGCAGCCCCGGCGCTGTGTGGGCGGGCTCAGGGAGTCGATGTGGGAACCCCGAATCCGGGTCGCCGGGACCGCCGCAGCGATCCTGGTCCTGCTGGATGTGGCCCAGACGCTGCCGCCGGCCGGAAATCTGCCGAATCCTTCGTGATCGGACGTCACGAACGAGCCGCTCCGGTCACTTGATGGTGGTTGCAGCATCGCCGAACCGGGCCACCAAGCGTGACCTTGGATGGATCCAGCTGCAACGCACCGTGGTATAGTCTTCCGTCCGCCCCACGAGGAAATCCCATGCGCATCTCGACGCTTGCCATCGCCCTGTCCAGCCTCTGCATGGCCGCCCCGGCCCTTGCCCAGAACATGAACGACCGGCTCACGGCCGTGGCAGCGAGCCAGCAGGCCGCCGGCTCCGAGACCAAGGCCCGCCTGCTCGGCGGCCTGCTCTACATGGATGGCTTCAAGGCCGAAGCCGGCCAGCCCATGGTCGATGTGGTCATGGCCCTCGTCGAGGACATGAACAAGCGTGGCATCAAGACCTCGATCCTGGTCGAAGCCGGCGAGGAGATGAAGGAGCGCGTTGCGGCCGCCCTGCCGGACGACGGTGAACGCATGTGGGAAACCACCATCAGCGGCACCGCAATCGAAGTCCTCAAGGCCGTGCTCATCGAGTGCTCGGATGATCCGGCGGCCGACACCGCTTGGACCTGGCAGCTCTCGCGCAACGCCGTGCAGGTCGGGCCCAAGAACATCCTCTGGAACCGTCGCGAGGTCAAGATGTACAACATCAAGGACCTGCTCTTCAAGGCGCCGCAGTGGACCAACGCCCCTGACTTCAACCTGAACTCCTCCATCCAGCAGGGTGGTCAAGGCCAGGGTGGCGGTGGCGGCGGCCAAGGCGGCGGTGGCGGCGGCTTCGGCGGCGGTGGTGGCGGCGGTGGCGGC
>JAGWXC010000099.1 GCA_018970045.1 Planctomycetota bacterium
TAGACCTCCCGCAACCGCTCCACGCTCACATGCGTGTAGATCTGCGTCGTCGACAGGCTCGCGTGGCCGAGGAACTCCTGCACCACGCGCAGGTTCGCGCCCCCCACCACCAGGTGCGTGGCGAAGGAGTGCCGAAGCGTGTGCGGGTGCACGTCCTGGAGCCCGGCGACCGCCGCATACTTCTTGACCAGCTGCCAGACCGCCACGCGCTCGAGCGGCTTGCCGCTGAAGGAGAGCAGCAGGCGGTGCTGGTCTCGGCCATCCGGGAAGCGCGCGAGCTCGGGCCGCAGGTCGCGCAGGTACCGCTGCGTCCACTGGATCGCCGGCAGGCCCACCGGCACCACGCGCTGCTTGCTGCCCTTGCCCGTGAGCACGAGCGAGCCGAGCGTCTCGTTGAAGTCGTTGATCTTGATCGCGCCGACCTCGCTCGCACGCAGCCCGCCCGCGTACATCAGCTCGAGCATGCACCGATCGCGCAGCCAGAGCTTCCCGCCCGTGTCGGGGTGCGGCGCCTCGACGAACTTCCGCATCTGGCCGATGCTGAGCGTGCCCGGCACGCGCTTCCACTTCGTCGGGCGATCGATCAGCCGCGCCGGGTCCTTCGCGATCCTGCGCTCCGAGTGCATCCAGCGGAAGTACACGCGCAGCGCCGCAAGGTGGCGGGCGATGCTGGTCGGCTCCATGCCCCGCTCGCGCGAGAGGTGCTGGATGTGCTCGGTCACGTGCGCCATCGTCACTGCACCCGCATCGGCGATGCCCTTCCCGCCAAGGAATTGCCACAGGTCGCGCAGGTCGCGCGCGTAAGCCTCGATGGTGGCCTTGGCCAGGCCCGCCTCGATGCGGCAGAACGCGAGGAACTCGCGCACCCCGGGCCCCTGCGGCGGCGGCGAACTGGGTGAGGCCGCGCTCGCGCTCGGTGCAGCCGCCACGCGCGCGTTGGCCGGGCGCGCAGCGCGTGCCGTCGCGACGGGCTCAGGCGGGCTTGGACGCGCGGCCTTGCGCATGGGATTCCATCAGTCCGGGCATCCTGCCCGGCGGGAGGATGCGCGCAGCGGCCTCCGGGCCGATCCTCGCACGCAACGATGCCTCGAGGTTGATGCGGTGGTAGATCGCGCAGCCGTGGAAGCCGCCGTGGCAGATGCCGAACGCATCGCCCAGCGAGGCCAGGCTGAAGCGCGACGCGCACCGCGAGTCGTTCGCGTCGATGTGCGGGCATTCGTTGGTCGGTCGGGCATCCACGCCCTGACCTTATCGGCGAACGGCGCCCAGATCGAGAGTCCGCGGCCAGAAGCCCAGGCCGGCGGCGTCCTTGGCCTGCAGGAGCGTGGCCTCGGCGGTGCGGTTGGCCCGTGCGCAGCCGTCGCGCAGGATGTCCAGGATCAGGTCGTCGCGGCCCTCGTACTGGGCCCGGCGCTCACGCATGGGGGCGAGCATCGCGTTGATCGCCTCGGCCACCTCGGCCTTGATGTGGCCGTCGCCGATGTTGTCGCCGCGTGCGTAGCGGTCGCGCAGCTCGGCCACGCGGGCCTGGTCGGGGATGAAGGCATCCACGTACTGGAAGAGCGCGTTGCCGGTGTCGCCAGGCTCGGTCGGGCTCTGGCGGCCGGTGAAGATGCGGTTGACCTTCTTCTGCACGTCCTTGGGCGAGTCGCTGATGAAGATCGCGTTGCCGAGGCTCTTGCTCATCTTGTTCACGCCGTCGGTGCCCACGAGCCGGCCGACCTTGCCGACATCGGCGCGCGGCACGGGGAAGACGCCGCCGAGCGCCACGTGCTCCTCGTCCTTCGCGTGCTCATCGACCTTGCAGTACATCTGGTTGAAGCGCCGCGCGACCTCGCGCGTGAGCTCTAGGTGCGGCACCTGGTCCTCGCCCACCGGCACGCCGACGGGACGGAACGCGAGGATGTCGGCGGTCTGGCCGACCGCATAGAGCGGGAAGCCGAAGCTGTAGGTCTCGCCGAGGCCCTTGAGCTCGATCTCGGTCTTCAGCGTGGGATTGCGCATGACCCGGTTGAAGGGCAAGAGCATCGCGAAGAGGAAGCAGAGCTCGGCGATCGCGGGGACCTCGCTCTGCAGGAAGATCGTGGCCTTGGCCGGGTCGATGCCCATGGCCAGGTAGTCGCGCACGATCTCGATCGAGTCGCGCCGGATCTCCTGCGGCTTGTCCGAACGCGTGGTGAACGCGTGCATGTTCGCCAGGATGAAGTAGCAGTCGTGGGAATCCTGCAGCTCGACGCGGCGCTTGACGCTGCCGACCCAGTGGCCCAGGTGCAGGCTGCCGGTCGGCGTGTCGCCTGTCAGGATCCGTGGCTTGTCGCTCATGGGGCACGGAGTGTAGCCGTGGCCATCACGCGAACGCCGTCGCCATGACGAGGTTGCCCAGGTTGAAGGCCACGTGCGCGGCAATGGGCGCGACGAGCGAACCCGTTCGCTCGGCAAGCCAGCCGAAGCAGCAGGCGAGCACCGCGAGCGAGGTCAACGATGCCGCTCGTGCGCCCTCGGGCACGCTGCCAACGTGCATGAGCGTGAAGACGATCGACGCAAGCAGCACCGCCGGCCACGGACCGAGCCCCGCACGGCGGAGCGCCTGCTGCACGAACCCGCGGTACAGGCACTCCTCCAGGATGGGCGCAAGCACGACCGCGCTGAGGCCCATGAGCCACCACCACGCATCGCGCGTGCCCTGCACCATCTGCTCAAGCGTGCTGTGACCGATCGACGGGGGCTCGATACCGGTCACCGCGCGCTGCAACTGACCCGCGACCCAGCCCGCGGACGCGATCGCTGGCCACCAGACCATCAGCATCGCCACACCCGACATGATCGACCGGATTGGCGCGGCCGTGGTGTGCGGCACGACCTGCATCCGGCGCATCCAGGCGAGCAGGCCGAGGGCAGCCATCATGCCTGCACCCATCGCGGCAGCCGTCACGATCGCCATCTCGCGCACGGTGAGCGCTGCGGGATCGATGGTTCCATCGAGACCGAGCGCCCGCGCTGCCACGAGCGTGGCCACACCACCGGCGAGCCACGTCGCCACGCACATGCCCATCAGGTGCATGGGCGATGCCGCCCAGTTGAGCCCCGGCCTGCCATCGAGCGCGAGCCATCGCCGGCGAAAGGCGATCATGGCCAGCACGATGGCCGTCGCCAGGACGACGAGCGGGAATGCGGGAAACGTGGTCGTTGGCTCGGGGGTGGAGGCGACATCGGTCGCTTCATCGGCGGCGCTTGCCCGGGCGCCCATCGCGGCTACGCTCATGAACCACGCCATGGCCAACGCCCTCGACAGGATCGTCTCGCGCAAGCGGCTCGAAGTCGCCGCGAAGAAGCGATCCGTCCCGGTGGAGCGGCTCAAGGAGCGCATCGCCGAGCTTGGGCGCCCGCGCAACTTCTTCCAGGCGGTCGTCGACCACGGCAGCACGAAGGGCACGCGGGTGATCGCCGAGGTCAAGCAGCGCAGCCCCAGCGGCGGGCTCATCAGGCCTGACTTCGATCCAGTCGACATCGCCCGACGGTATCACGCCAATGGCGCGGTGGCGATCAGCTGCCTCACCGACGAGGTCGACTTCGGAGGCTCGCTCGAGTTCATCCACGCGATCCGCGATGCGGTCCCCCTGCCGGTCCTGCGCAAGGACTTCATCATCGAGAGCTACCAGGTCTGGGAGGCGCGGGCCTACGGTGCCGATGCGATCCTGCTGATCGCCGAGTGCCTGAGCGATGCGCAGCTGATCGACTACAAGATCCTCGCGATCGAGCTCGGCATGAGCGTGCTGGTCGAGGTGCACGACACCGAAAGCCTCTATCGCGTGCAGCCGCACCTGTCGTTCCCGCACTCGGGCTACGCGCTCTTGGGCGTGAACAACCGCGACCTGCGGACCATGACGACGGACCTCGGCCACTCGTTCCGCATGGCGGAGCTCGTCGACGACACGCACGTCATGGTGAGCGAGAGCGGGATCAGGACCCCGGACGACCTCATGCGCCTGCGCGCGCACGGCATCCACATCGTGCTCGTGGGCGAGCACCTGCTGCGCCAGCCGGATCCCGGCACGGCCCTGGCCGAGCTCCTCGGCCGCGAACCGCGCGAGCCGGCGAAGCGCTGAAGGTCACTCCGCCGTCGCGCGGGTCAGCCGACCCGCAGCAAGCAGGTGCTCGGTGATCTGGATTGCGTTGAGCGCCGCGCCCTTGCGGATCTGATCGCCGGCGACGAAGAGATCGATGCCACGCCGATCCGGCTGGCTCCAGTCCTGGCGGATGCGGCCCACGAGCACGTCATCCTTGCCCGCAGCATCGATCGGCTCGGGGAAGCGATTCGCCGCGCGGTCATCGACCACCTGCACGCCCGGCGCCCGCGCAAGCAACTCACGCACACGTGACTCGGGCATGTCGGCGGCGAACGTGAGGTTGATTGCCTCGCAGTGCGCGCGCAGCACCGGCACGCGCACGCAGGTCGCGGTCACGCGCACCGAGGGATCGGCCCAGATCTTGCGCGTTTCCTGCAGCAGCTTGCGCTCCTCCTCGTTGTAGCCGTCGGCGCCGACCGCGCTGTTGTGGCTGAAGACGTTGAAGAGGTACTGGCGCCCGAAGACGTCGGTCGTGTACTCGCGGCCGTCGGCGAACTCGCGCGCCTGGCCCTCGAGCTCCCGCATGGCCGCAGCGCCGGCGCCGCTCGCCGCCTGGTACGTGCTCACAACCATGCGCTCGATCCGCACGGCGCGGTGCAGGGGCGTGACCGCCACGAGCGCGATGATCGTGCTGCAGTTGGGGTTGGCGATGATGCACGGAGCGCCGAGCGCATCGAGCTCATGCGCATTGACCTCGGGCACCACGAGGGGGATTCCCTCGTCCATGCGGAAGGCGCTCGAGTTGTCGACGACCCACGCTCCAGCACGCACCGCCGCGGGAGCGAGCGCCTTGCTCACGCCCTTGCCCGCGCTGAAGAGCGCCACGTCCACGCCCTCGAAGGCCTCCGGCGTCGCCTCACGCACCGTGCACTCGCGCGTGCCGCAGCGCATGGTCGTTCCCGCGCTGCGTGCGCTGGCCAAGAGCCGCAGTTCGCTGAAGCGAACGCCTCGTCGCTCGATGAGCTCCAGGAACTCGACGCCCACCGCACCGGTGGCGCCGACGATCGCGATCACGGGGTCACGGGACATGGCCGGGTTCTACCACGACCCTGTCCGCGGACCACCGATCACTCGGGCGAGCCGACGAGGTAGAAGCGCCGCACCTCGGCGTCGAACCTGGTGCCATCCTCGCGCGCGAGCGTGAAGGTGCCTTCCATGGTGCCCCATTCGGTCGCGAGCGGGCAGTAGCTGCCGTAGCGGAACGACTCGCCGGGAGCGAGCCTGGGCTGCTGCCCGACCACGCCCTCGCCCTCGACCACGTGACTGTCACCGTCCGCATCGACGATGGTCCAGCGGCGCGAGACGAGCTGCACCGGCGTGGGCGATTCATTGATGATCTGCACCTGGTAGCTGAAGACCCACCGACCATGCGCCGGGCTGCTCTCGCGCGCGAGCCAGGATGGCTGCACGCGGACGATGATGCCCTCGGTCGTGGCCTGGCTGCCGATGCAGCCGCGTTCCAGGGTGGTGGTGGTCATGGCGCACGAAGCGTAGACGCGTGGCCAGCCCCGCGCCCAAGTTCACGGAATCACTCGCGCTGGAGGCCGATCGTGGCCTCGAAGACCGGCAGCGGCGACTCGACCAGCTTGCGCCATTCGAGGTGGACGTCGGTGTCCTTGTAGCCCGAGGGAGCCTTGACATGCACGTACAGGGGCACGCGGCGGGCCAGCGTGATCGGCTCCGTCACGCCGCCGGAGGGCGTGGTCACGCTGAAGGCATCGTGATCCTGCGGCAAGCCGTCGCTGGCCTGGCCCACACTCACCACCGCCCCGCTGAGCGGCAGCTTGCTGCGACGGTCGATGACACGGAAGCTGACCTGGCGCGTCTCGCGACTGCGCGCCATCACGTCGAGGCTGCGCGGCGCACGCAACTCGACCGCGGCACCCACGCGACCCGGCGCACGCACGACCACGCGGTTCATGAACCCCGAGATGAACTCGACCTGCGCGAGACCGTCGGCTGCCGTCGAGGCCTGCTGCACCGGCAACCGGCCGCGCGACTGCTCGGCCCCTTGTTCCTTGAGGTAGATGAACGTGCTCAGATAGACGGTCGCGCCCTCCACAGGCCGGCCATCCTCATCACGGACGCGCACCTCGATCGGGGTTCGGGTCACGGGCACGAGCGGGAAGTCGATCGGCTCCTTGCCCTTGACCAGATCGAAGTCGATCGTGGTCTCACCCTCGCCGCGGATCTCCTGCCGCACGCCGTCGTACGGCATCACGATCACCTGGCGCGGCTCGTAGCCGGGCTTGAAGACCGTCAGGCTCGTGCGCCGCGAGAAGAGCGTGAAGCCGGCCACGCCATCCGCATCGGAGACGAAGGGCTCGTCATCGCTCGCGAAGATCTTGAACCAGCCGAGCGTGTTCCGATAGACGTCCACGCCCTCGACCGGACGGCCATCGGGCTGCACCGCACGAAGCTGGATCGGTTGGATAACACAGCCCGAACACAGGGCCGCGAGGGTCGTAGCGATGATGAGGAACGCGGCTCGCATGGGGTGGCCCGCCGCGGAGGCCGCGCTATACTGGCGCTCCGTCACTGGGGATTGGTGTAACGGTAGCACAACTGACTCTGACTCAGTTTGTCCTAGTTCGAATCTAGGATCCCCAGCTTCGATCGATCACGGCGCCTCCCCCTGCGGGAGGCGCCTGTCGTTGGTGGAGTGCTCATCAGCGCATCACGGCGTCCACGCCGTGAGCATGAGACCGAGGTCGGCACCATCGACGACGCCGTCGCCGTTGAGGTCGGCGGCACACCCTGCGCATGCACCCCACGCCGAGAGCAGCGCACCTAGATCGGCGCCATTCACGACTCCATCGCCATCGAGATCGCCCGGCACGAAGCCGCCGCCCCGCGTGAGGACGGAACCGGGAATCGCGGTCGTGGTCGTTCCCGGGCCGGACCAGGCCATGATGAGCCCGGCGCCACCGCCACCTTCGAAGAACTCCACGCGCAACCGATGCTTGCCCGCCGCCAAGGGCCGCGTGCCACGCACCGTGACCATGCCGTGCAGGCCGTCGTTGTTGGCGACCAGGTCATCGCCGATCCAGAGCCGCGAGCCGTCATCGCTCGTCACCCCGAGCGTCCAGTAGCCAGCGGTCGGAATCGTGATCCAGCCGTTGAAGGTGGCGCCGACATCGTCAGCGCGACCGCTGCCTGCGAAGGCCTCCGTGGTGGATCCATAGTTGATGTTCTCGACGACCGCCGTGCCGTACGGCGTGAGCTGCGAGTAGTCGGGCAGCGACGTGGGCGCCGTGAGCTCGAACCAGGCAGCATCGAGGCCCGGCTGGTCTCCCTGCACCACCACGGCCGGGCGACCCGCGGCAACCTCGATCGTGACCTGTTCCGACGAGGTGGCTCCGCTCACTGGCTCGACCAAGGTGTAGATCAGCGTCTGGTTGCCGGCCGCCGGGCCCAGATCGTCGATCACGAGCACATCGCGGGCGCCATCCACGCCGGACACGAGACGAACCGCTCGACCGGTGCTGGTCACCGCAGCGAAGGATTCAATCCGCAGCGCATCCATGTTGGGATCGAAGTCATTCGCCAGCACATCGAGCGTGATCGACTGGCCGGCGATCGCGCGCACGCGGTCGGCCCGCGCGACCGGCGGCGCCGGCAGGAGCGCCGAGCGGGCCTGCTCGACCGCGCGCAGCAGGTTGATGCGGCCCCAGCCGAACTCCTCCCCGTTCATCACGCCGCCCCAGACGTCGCACGAGTGCATGAGCACATGCTCGGCGTGCGCCGCCGTCAGCTGCGGGTTGGCCGAGCGGATGAGGGCCAGCGCACCATTGGCCACCGGCGTGGCCATGCTCGTGCCGCTCGCGAAGCCATAGGTTCCGTCGCGGATCGAGCTCAGGATGGACACGCCCGGCGCGAAGAGATCGACGCCTCGACCGAAGCCGCTGAAGCTCGCGCGCTGGTCGGACTGGTTGCTCGCCCCGATGACGAGCACGCTCGGGAAGTCCCAGCCCGCGTGATCCGTGGCGGAGTTCCCTGCCGCCCAGAGCATGCTCGCGCCGAGCGACCGCACGTACTGGCCAGTCGTCTCGATCGGGCTATAGCCAATGCCTGAGTAGCTCGTCGAGATGACCTTGGCGCCGTTCTCTGCGGCCCACTGAATCCCCTGCAGCAGGTTTTCGTAGCTCGCGCCGCCGTTGGGGGCCTCGCTCACGCGGATCGGCATGATGCGGAAGTTCCAGCCCATGCCGCTCACGCCCACACCGTTGTTGCCAGCCGCTGCAGCGCAACCGGCCACGTGCGTGCCGTGGCCATTGATGTCGTCCATCACGCCGCCATCGGCCTCGGCCAGGTCGCTTGCGCTGTTGAAGCCCGGCACGCGATTGAGAAGATCCTCATGCGTGACGATGCCGGTGTCGGTGACGGCGATGATCACGCCCCCTGCTGCATCGGCACGGTGCAGGTCCCACGCCGCAGCGGACTGCATCATCGGGTGGTGCCACTGCTCGACGTAGCGGGGATCGTTCGGCTCGCCGCATGGGTAGACCGTCCAGTTCGGGCACGCGTACTGGAAGAGTCCAGTCGCCATGAGCTCCTCAGCCACCCCGTTCTCCGCGGTGCCCGGCACCAAGGGGCCCGCGCCGACTTCGATCACCCACTCGTCGGTCCGATCGTTGCGCCGGCCCGGCCACGCCGAGAGCCGCTTCATTGCGGCGGCACGGCCGGAAGC
>JAGWXC010000100.1 GCA_018970045.1 Planctomycetota bacterium
GGCAGCAGGCGCCGTGCTCGCCGTCCCGGTTGCGCTCATCACGCTGATGGCGTTTGCGCTCATGCAGCGGCGAACCGCTGCAGGCGCATCGTCGACCGTCGCTGGCGTGCTGCTGTCGTGGGCCTACGCGGGCTTGCCCTGGGCGTTCTGGATCGCGCTGGACCGTGCACAGGGTCCGGCCGTGCTGGCGGGTGCGATCCTCACGGTCAAGTCGACCGACATCGGCGCGTACTTCACGGGCATGGCGATCGGTCGAACGAAGCTGATTCCATGGCTGAGCCCCGGCAAGACGCGCGAAGGGTTCGTCGGCGGACTGGTCATGGGTGCCGGGATCGGCGCGCTCTTCGCGTGGTGGTCGGGCGACTGCGCGTGGGTGGCCACGCCGATCGACCCCGTACGCGGCGCCGTCACGGGAGCGATCTTCGGGATCCTCGGGCCGATCGGCGATCTGGCCGAATCGCTCCTCAAGCGCGAGGCACGCGTGAAGGACAGCGGCCACCTGCTGCCAGGCATGGGCGGCGTGCACGACGTCGCCGACAGCCTCTTGCTGACGGCCCCCGCGGCGTGGCTGCTGCTGGCCTGAGGTCAATCCGCTTCGCCCACACGCGTTTGTGCACGCGTCCTTCAGGTACGCTTGCGCGATCATGAGCGTCATTGCAGCCCTGCGCAACCTCCAGCGTGTCGACAGCCAGGTCCGAGCCCTCAGCACCCGCCTCGACGGCGCCGCCGATGCGCTGGCCGCGCGCGAGCGCGAGGTGATTGCGGCGAACACGAAGCTCGCTGAAGCCGAGTCGATCCACCGCCAGCTGCTCGCGAGCGCCAAGAACCTCGAGGCCGAGAGCGGCACCTTCAAGGCCCGCATCGAGTCGTTGCGGGTGGAACTGAACGCGACCTCGAAGAAGGCGCAGTACGACGCCATCCTCGCCGAGATGGGCACCCTGCAGGAAAAGCGCGACGAACTGGATGGCCAGGCGCTGGAGTTCATGACCAAGGCCGATGCCCAGCAGGTGCGCATCACCGACGCGACCACCCACCGCGATGAGCGCGTGCGCCGCCGCGATGCGGCCAAGGCCGAGCATGACCAGCGCAAGGCCGACATCGCCGATCGCCTGGCGGAGCTGCGCCGTGAGCGCCAGGAAGCCGCGGTGCAGGTGCCGGCCAAGGAGCTTGCCCTCTTCAACTCCGTCGCCGACGAGCACGAGGGCGAAGCGATGTCCGAGGTCATCGAACTGAGCGCACGCCACCGCGAATACACCTGCGGCGTGTGCAACGTCGAGCTGCCGCCGCGCGCCTACGCCGCGCTCATGGGCAACCACGACACGATCACCTGCTGCCCGAGCTGCCGCCGGATCCTGTTCCTTGATCTGGCCGCGAAGGCGGAGTGAAACAGCCGCGAGCGTGATGCGGCCGTCGCTCGACGACGCCGCGCCACGTCACTCGTACCCCAGCGCCGACAGCTGATCTTCGGAGAGGCCGAAGTGATGGCCGATCTCGTGAAGCACCGTGATGCGGATCTGGCGAGCGACCTCGTCATCGCCCCCGAACGGGCGGCCCTCCTCATCGATCCCGGGCTCCCAGCCGCCGGCCTCATCGATGATGCCGCGTCGGAACACGTGGATCGTCTCGGGGAGCTCGCCGCTCGCATCGTGGCGTCGTTCCGTCAGCGGGATGCCTGAATAGAGCCCGCAGAGATCGTCGAGGTCCGGATCGAGCCCCATCTCCTGGAGCAGGTCCGCCGAGGGGCAGTCATCGACGATCAGCGGGGCTTCCTCGAGCAGTTCGTGCAGCCGTGCCGGCAAGGCCTGCATCACGCGGTCCAAGAGCCGATCGAAGCGCTCGCGTTCCCAGTCTGGCAGGTGCTCGCTCATGGATGGACCGATCGAATCGCGCGCACCTGGAGCGCCCAAGCATCATGCGCGCCACTCACGAGAGTTCGGGCGCACTCATGTCGACCGCACCGACGAGGTCGGCGATCGTCGAGGCCCCCTGGCGCCGCACCCAGGCGTCGAGATCATGCGCGACCGTGGCGGGGCCCGAGGGATCGACGAAGAGCGACGTGCCCATGCCGACGAGCGTGGCGCCGGCGAGCACGAGCTCGGCCGCATCGCGCCAGTCCATCACGCCGCCAAGGCCGATGATCGGCTTGCCGGCGTCGCGGGCCACCTGCGTGTAGACGTCGTGCACCATCCGGACGGCGATCGGATGGATGGCGGGGCCGCTGAGCCCGCCCTTCCCGCGAGAGAGGCGCGTCCGGCGGGTCTCCGGATCGATCGCCATGGCCTGCACGGTGTTGATGAGCGTGAGCGCATCCGCCCCGCCCTCGATCGCACCGCGAGCGAGCCCGACGATGTCGCCGGTGTTGGGCGTGAGCTTGACGATGAGCGGCTTGGCCGTGAGGGCACGCAGCGTCGCCGTCAGTCCGCGCAGGAGTTCCGGCGAGTCGCTGAACTGCAGCCCGGTCGCCGTATTCGGGCAGCTCGCGTTGATCTCGATCGCGGCCATCTCCCCAAGCCCGTCGAACGCCCGAACCACCGCGGCATAGTCCTCGGTCGAATGACCCGCGATGCTGCCGATGATCCGGCACGGCACGCGCGACGCGTGGCCCCACTTCTCGCGCACGAACGCCTCGACGCCCACGTTCGCCAAACCGACCGCGTTGAGCATGCCGCCCTTGGCACCGATGATGCGCCAGGGCTTGTTGCCGTCGCGCGATTCGCGGGTGATGCTCTTGGTGGTGACGGCACCGAGGCAGCGCAGATCGAGCGCATCGGACAGCTCGTCGAGGTAGCCGCACGTTCCCGCCGCCGCCACCAGCGGCGAGGCGAAGTCCATGCCCAGGGCGTGCACGCGCAGGCGCTGCATGCGCGAAGTTCTAGCAGGTGCCGCACGGCTATGCTTGAGCCATGAGCACGCCCGACCGCATTGCGCAGTTCGAGAAGATGGCCTCGGCCGATCCGAGCAACGAGATGGCCCACTTCAGCCTCGGCAACGCCTACCTGCAGGTCGGTCGCCACGCCGAGGCGGCGCAGAGCCTTGAGCGGTGCATTGCGATCAATCCGGAGATGAGCAAGGCCTACCAGCTCTGCGGCCAGGCGATGATCGGTGCTGGCTGGGAAGACAAGGCCGTGGCCGTGATGATGGCTGGCTACGAGGTCGCCGCACGCAAGGGCGACCGCCTGCCGCAGGAAGCGATCGCCAGCATGCTCCGATCGATCGGCCGCGAGCCGCCCAAGGTCGAGCGCCCCGCTGATACGGCGGCTGAGGCGCTGCGAGCCAGCGGTGTCTTCGTGTGCGGCCGGACCGGTCGCCCCGGCTCAAAGCTCCCCGCCCCGCCCTTCCGCGGCCCCGTGGGCCAGTGGATCTTCGACACGATCAGCGCCGAGACTTGGCGAGACTGGATCGGCCAAGGCACCAAGGTCATCAACGAGCTGCGCCTGGACTTCAGTCGCGACAGCGACCAAGAGATCTACGACCGCCACATGCGGGAGTACCTGGGCATCGATGATGAGCTGCTCGCGCAGTTGCGCGCGCCGGCCTCGAAGGCGTGAGCGGCGCGCCACGTGCGCCGTTCGGCGCCGCGCGCGTCACACCTTGCGCAGGTAGACGAGCCATTCCAGCGTGAGCACCGCAAGTGCCGCGAGCAGGAGCCACGGCCAGAGTGCGCTCCGGGCCGACTCGCCGCCCTGCACGCCTCGCACCGTCTCCAAGCCGAGCGAGATCGACTCGAGCGTGCCGACACGGCCCTCGCGCGGATCCTGCAGCGCCACGGCGATCGGGCGCGATCGTTCCTCGCCGCCCTCCTGCCAGCGCACCGTCCAGATCCCCGCCTGGCGCAACGGACCGACGACCGTCTGTGCCGGATCGGTCACGGCGATCTCCTGCGTGCGCGAGGCGGGCGACCCGAGCGTGAT
Source organism: Planctomycetota bacterium (assembly GCA_018970045.1). GTDB lineage: Bacteria > Planctomycetota > Phycisphaerae > Phycisphaerales > SM1A02 > SYIB01. The sequence continues at coordinate 3,912 of JAGWXC010000100.1, forward strand.
CGAGCGCACGCCCGATGGAAGCCGGATCGGCTGCGTGTCACCGGGCGCGATCGTGGGCAACGCGGCTTCGCGGCCACTCGCGGCCAGGAAGTCGACGGCATTCGCCATGAAGTTCACGAAGCCACGCTGGAACGGCCAGTTGCTGTCGAGCGGATTGAAGGCCACCACCACGGCCTGGCCACCCGTCCGCGACAGCGTCATGACCAGCGGGCCGTCGCTCCCCTCGACGATCGTCTCGACGTCGCTGGCCGGTGAATACGCCACGGCCCGCGCGACACCGAGCTCGTCGAGATTCACGAACCGCATCAAGGGGTGCGTGGCCTGCGTCGAGCGCATCGAGACATCGCTCTTTTCGCCGTAGGGATTCAGCCCCTCGAAGGGAGCCGTGCCGCCGAGCACGAGGTAGCGCGCCGGGGGAAGCGCAGCGGGCGAGGCACCATCGAGCACGATCACGTCGAAGGCGTCGATCCAGGCGGCGTCCGACGTGGAACGCGCGGTGAACTCATCCAGCGTGACGGCATCGACCGACTTGACCGGAAGCGCCTGCGCGACGCCGCGCGTGATCGACGACGCACCCACGAGCAGCACGCGCGCGGCGGCAGCCGGTGCGGCGACCATCGACATCCGATTGTCCGCGGGCTGGTCGTCGGCCTCCACGAGTCGGACCTCGACGATGCCATCGGGCTTGACGGTGACCGAAGGGAACGACACGCGCACCTCGCCCGGCAGCCACGTCTTGCGCGATGGATCCTCTCCCGCCGCCGGCACATCCACGCCCTTGGGCAGCACCGCGCGTAACGCACCATCGACCCAGAGCTCGACGTCCGAGTGCAGCGGCGCCTCGGACCAGTTCATGATGCGCGCGAAGACCGCCACGTCATCGGGGTTGCCAGCCAATCGCGACACGCCGGCCCCAGCCACCCCAGCATTGCGCGCCGTGGGCGAACCCATCGGGTGGTAGCGCAGGCTCTCGCCAGGCTTGACCACGCAGCGATCGAGGTCCGCGATGCGACCATCGGACCAGAGTTCGAGCGTGACGCCACTCTCCTGCGGGGCACCCTGCTTGTCGGGATTGGGCACTTCCATGAAGGACCGTGACACATCGAGCGCGTCAGCAAGCGTGGTGGTCTCGTCGGTGGCTTCGATCGCATCGATCGCATCATGGGCGCGCGCCGCGATGGTGCTGAACGGGCTCAGCACCGTGGCCTCGCGCGCAAGCGCCACGACCATGACCTCGGGCGCCTGCGAGAAAAGCCCCGCGCCAAAGAGCGCATCGATGCGCTCGTGCGCCTCTCGCTTGGCCTGCTCCAGCCGCGAGCGGCCGTCGGCATCCTTCACGCCCATGCTGGCGCTGCGATCGATGAGCAGCACCACGCGCCCGCTCTCGACCAAGCCCAGGTCGGCCTGCGGCTGCGCGAGGGCGAGCGCCAGGAGCGCGATGGCGATCGCCTGCAGGATCAGCAGCCACGACATGCGCATGCGCTGGAAGAGGCTGTTCGCGCGCAGGTCCTCGACCTGACGGGTCCAGAGCAGCGTGCTCGCGACCGTGCGCTTGGGCCGACGAAGGCGAAGGATGTACAGCGCGAGCAGCGGCGGCAACGTGGCCGCCGCAAGGATGATCCCCGCCAGCGGTGCGAGCCAGGTCATCGCAGCAGCCCCCGCTTGCGCAGGTAGTCGAGCAGGAGCTCGTCAACCGGTGTGGTCGTCGGTACCGGGACGTGCACGATGCCCCGGCGCACGCAGAAGTCGCGCAAGGCCGTGGCGTGGGCGACGGTCGCCTGGCCATACGCCTCAAGCGCCTTCGAGGTGATCGTCATCTCGACCTCGGCGCCATCCTCGCTGTCGATGAACCGCAGGTCGCCGGTCAAGCCATGCATGCCGGGATCACGCTCCTCGGGAGCGATCAACTGCAGCGCGTACACATCGAAGCCCCGGCCGGCGACCGAGCGCAGGCCCTTCTCCGCGCCGTCGCGGAAGAGAAAGTCGCTGAGCACGATCATCACGCCTCGGCCCTGCCGGCCCAGCGCGATGGTGCGCATGGCATCATCGAAACCGGCATCGCCGACGGCCTTGCGATCGAGCAGCCACTGCCCCAGATCGCGCGTGCGGCGGCGACCGCGCAGGCCTGTGAGCGGATGGAAGCCATCGCCGCCGAAGCCGAAGGCCGAGACGCGGTTGTGGTTGACGAGGCCGACATAGCCCAGGGCCATCGCCACGCGCCGCGCGTAGTCGAACTTGTTGGGCGTGCCCCAGTCCATGCTGCCGGAGCAGTCGATCGCCAGCACGAGGCTCAGGTCCTCCTCCTCGAGGAAGAGCTTGAGGAACAGGCGATCCAGCCGACCGTAGATGTTCCAATCGACGAAGCGGAGGTCATCGCCGGCGACGTAGGGCCTGAAGTCGGCGAACTCCACGCTCTGCCCTCGGCGCCGGCTGCGTCGCTCGCCCTGCACCTTGCCTTGGAAGATCTTGCGACTGGTCACATCCAGCGCATCGAGTCGCGCCATCAGCGGGCCATCGATCAGTTGGTCCACGGTCTTCGGCGCATCAGCACGCTCGCTCATGGCACCACCTCGGTGGGCGTGCGCCCGATCACGTGCTCGATGATGCGGTCGACCGGGGTTGCATCGGCTTCGGCTTCGAAGCTGGGCACCACACGGTGGCGCAGTGCGGCCGGCGCGATCGCGCGCAGGTCATCGCAGCTGACGGCGAAGCGCCCATCGAGCAGCGCGCGCACCTTGGCGCAGGACACCAGCGCCTGCGCGGCGCGCGGGCTGGCACCGAAGGCGATCCAGCGGTCGGTCCATCGGTCGCTGAAGGCTCCGCGAGGGTGCGTGCCGAGCACCAGCCGAATGGCATAGTCCTGCACGTGCGGGGCCATCGCAACCTGACGAGCCAGCCGCTGCGCCGCGAGGATCGCGGGCGCGTCGAGCAGCTGACGCGCTTGGGGAGCCAGGCCCGCCGTGGTGCGGTTGAGGACCTCGTTCAAGGTCGCCTGATCGACCGCGGGCACACGAATCTTCAGCAGGAAGCGATCGAGTTGCGCTTCGGGCAAAGGGTACGTGCCCTCCTGCTCGATCGGGTTCTGCGTGGCCAGGACGAAGAACGGCCGCTCGAGCTGCATGGTGCGGCCGCCCACGGTCACGCTGCGTTCCTGCATCGCCTCAAGCAGCGCGCTCTGCGCCTTGGGCGTGGCACGGTTGATCTCATCCGCGAGCACGACCTGGGCGAAGATCGGCCCCGCACGGAACTGGATCTCGCGATTGCCGCTTGCCGCATCCTCGACGACGACCTGCGTGCCGGTGATGTCGGCGGGCATCAGGTCGGGCGTGAACTGGATGCGCGAGAAGCGCAGCCCAAGGATCTGGCCGAGCGTGCGCACGAGCAGCGTCTTCCCCAGGCCGGGCACGCCCTCGAGCAGCACGTGGCCATCGGCCAGGAGCGCGACCAGGCACTCATCGATGACGGCCTGCTGGCCCACGAGCACGCGACCGACTTCCTGGCGCATCGCCTGCACGGTCTGGCCGAATGCAGCGGCGGCCGCGCGCACCTCCTCGATCGTCGAGGGCGCATCCGGTACCGGCTGGAGCCGTGTCACGATGCATCCTCCTCGCCCCGAGCGCGGCGCTTCGCCGCACGGAGTCGCGCGAGGCTTGAGGCATCGTCGGCCGATGGCGCGTCGGAGGATGGCTCGTTGGGCTTCGCCTGCGTGCGATCGACGATCTCGACGGGAGCGCTCGGCGTGGTGCGGCGATCGGGCTTCGTCGGCGCGACGGGTGTGGGCGCGACGGGTTCGGTCGGCGCCTTGCGTGCACCGCTGCGCGCGCGCTTCCACGCCTCGACCGTTGCGCCGCCGGCCTTCGCCCCCTCACCCACCGCCATCGCCGCCAGGTCGCGTGCCGCCTCGCGGTCCAGCGTGATCCGGCGCGCAGCCACATCGATGATCAGGAACGCCGCGGCCAGAATGGCGAGCACGTTCCAGATCCGCTTCGCCGCCTCCGGCATCGACAGACCCGAGCGATCGAAGAAGTCGACGGTCGCCGCATCCTTCATCGCGATCATGCGGCCGCCGCTCACCTCGGCGATACGACGCAGCAGCGCGGAGTCATCACGCGTGGCCGCCAGTTCCCGCGGGTACGGCACGCTCACCACCGACCTCGCCGAGCGATCGGCGCCCATGCCATCGCGCGCCGACACGCTCGCGAGGTACGCCCCCTGCTCACGCGCATCGAAGCTCGCCACGTACTGGCCGGGCGCCGTCTGCTGCAGGTCGAGCACCTCGACGGTGCCATCGGGCCGCATCAGCGTGGCCGAGCTGCGCAGGAAGTCGCGCGGCTCGCCATCAGCCGTGAAGGCCGACACCTGCACGCGACCCACGTCACCATCGACCGAGGTCGACACCAAGAGATCCTGCGCCGTGGGCGGGCGCATCATCCATCGCAGCGCGCGCGTCCAGAACGGCTGGTACCCGCTCCAGGTCACCCACGGGCGGCCCCACCGACCGCCGAGGTCGCTCGTGAAGGCCATGGACTTGCCCAAGCCGTAGTTCCAGTAGGCCACCAACGGGTCCTTCGACTCCTTGGTCGGCAGCACTGCCGGCACCTGAGCCAGGCCCTCGCGCGGCACCGTCACCACCCAACCGTTCACCTCGGGAAGGCTCCCGGATCCATCCATCGGACCACCCGTCGATTGCTCCACCACCGGACGGATCGTCTGCTCGAGGATCAGCGTGCGGCTGACGAGCGTGGCTTCCTTGGTGAAGATCTTGGGCAGCAGGTTCGGATTCTGCACGTTGTAGAACGTGCCACCGGTCTGCTCGGCGACCGCGCGCATGTTCTGCAGGTCGATGCTCGTGCCGTGGCCGCCGACCATGATCGTGGTCACGGTGATCTTCAGCCGCTTGA
>JAGWXC010000101.1 GCA_018970045.1 Planctomycetota bacterium
TGAGCAGGCGAGGACTGTCTGAGCGAACGAGGCATGCCGGCGCCCCAACGGAGCGACGGCCGCACAGAGGAATCAAGCATCCAGCGCATGCAACCGCCACCACCTCACGGAGCGACGGCCGCGAAGCGCGAGCGAATCAAAGAGCGAAGCGACGCGCGTCCCCCCGCGCGCTCAGCCGAACTGGATCCCCTGCGCGAGCGGCAGGTCCTTGCTGTAGTTGATCGTGCAGGTCTGCCGGCGCATGTACGTCTTCCAGCTGTCGCTGCCGGATTCGCGGCCGCCGCCGGTGTCCTTCTCGCCGCCGAACGCGCCCCCGATCTCCGCACCGCTGGTGCCGATGTTCACGTTGGCGATGCCGCAGTCGCTGCCGGCCGGTCCGAGGAACCGCTCGGCCGCGCGCACGCTGTCGGTGAAGATCGCGCTGCTCAGGCCCTGATCGACGCCGTTTTGGATCGCGATCGCCTCGTCCAGGTCCTTCACGCTGAACACGTAAAGGATCGGCGCGAAGGTCTCTTCGCAGCAGATCGCCGGCACGCAGCCCTTGGCCACACGGATGATCGTGGGCGTGACGTAGTGGCCGGGCGTGTCCTTGAAGCGATCGATGCCATCGAGGCCACCACAGACCACCGTGCAGCCCTGCGCCACCGCCTGCTCAACGGCGTGGCGCATGTTCGCCACGGCCTGCCGGTTGATGAGCGGACCGACGAGCGTGCCGGGCTTGAGCGGATCGCCGATGGGAATCCCCTTGTAGCCCTTGGCCAGACGATCGACGAGCTGGTCGACGATCGATTCGTGCACGAGCAGGCGGCGCGTCGTCGTGCACCGCTGGCCTGCGGTGCCGACCGCGCCGAAGAGCACGCCACGCACCACGAGCTCCATGTCGGCATCAGGCAGCACGATGATCGCGTTGTTGCCACCCAGTTCGAGCAGCGTGCGCCCCAGGCGCTTGCCCACGACCTCGGCCACGCGGCGCCCCATGCGGCATGAGCCGGTCGCGCTCACGAGCGGGATCCGTCGATCGGCAATGAGCGGCTCGCCGACTTCGGCATCGGCGCCGATCACGAGCGGGAAGATGTCTGCAGGATCGATGCCCTCGGGGCGCCAGAGTTCCTGCTCGCGCATGACCTTCCAGGCGACCTCGCTGCCGGCGATCGCGGTGAGCGGCGTGAGCAGGCTCGGCTTCCAGAGCGTGCTGTTGCCGCAGGTCGCCGCGAGCATGCTGTTCCAGGCCCAGACGGCGATCGGGAAATTGAAGGCCGTGATGCAGCCCACGATCCCCAACGGATGCCACTGCTCGTACATGCGGTGGCCGGGGCGCTCGCTGTGCATGCTCAAGCCGTAGAGCTGGCGCGAGAGGCCGACCGCGAAGTCCGCGATGTCGATGCACTCCTGCACTTCTCCCAGGCCCTCAGCCTTGATCTTGCCCATCTCCAGGCTGACGAGTTCGCCGAGGGCATCCTTGTGCACCCGGAACGCTTCGCCGATGCGTCGCACGATCTCGCCGCGCTTGGGCGCAGGCAGCATGCGCCAACTCTCGAAGGCCTTGTGGGCCCGCACGATCGTCGACTCGAGCTCCGCGCGCGGCTGGAGCTGCACCATGGCCAGCGGCGAACCGTCCGCGGGGTTCTCCGACACGACCCAGCCCTCCGGAGCAGGGCCGGCAGCGGGCTTCACACGAGGATGACGATCCAAGCCAAGGGCAGTCAGGACGGGGTGCATCGGCGAAGGATACGGCGTGGGCGATGCCGTGCGTGGTGCACCGGCGAAGCGGCCCGCTGCGGCCGCGCGACCGCGCGACGCACCACTGCACGACGAAGCTTCCCGCGTGCTACAACATCGGTCCCATGCCGCTCGACCGCAACCAACTCGCCAAGCGCGCCGCCCGAGAGCTCCAGGACGGCTTCTACGTCAACCTCGGCATCGGCATCCCGACGCTTGTGGCGAACTACGTCCCCGTAGGCATGACCGTCTGGCTGCAGAGCGAGAACGGACTGCTCGGCATGGGCCCCTTCCCGACCGAGGACAAGGTCGATCCCGACCTCATCAATGCTGGCAAGCAGACCGTGACCGGTGTGCCGGGCCACAGCTTCTTCTCGAGCGCCGACAGCTTCGGCATGATCCGCGGCGGCCACATCGACCTGGCGATCCTCGGGGCGATGGAAGTCGATGAGCACGGCGACCTGGCCAACTGGATGATCCCCGGCAAGCTCGTGAAGGGCATGGGTGGTGCGATGGACCTGGTCGCGGGCGTCAAGCGGCGCATCGTGGTCATGGAGCACTGCAACAAGAAGGGCGAGAGCAAGTTCATCCCCCGCTGCACGCTGCCGTTGACTGGCAAGTGCTGCGTGGACATGCTCATCACCGACCTGGCTGTCTTCGAGAAGCGCGGCGCGCGCTTCACGCTCACCGAAGTCGCGCCCGGCCACACGGTCGAGGACGTGCTCTCGAAGACGACGGCCCACGTCGACGTGGCGCCGAACGTGACGACCATCGACGCCTGAGTGGCAGGCGGGGCTCGCCGACCGGGTTCACGCTCTCGGTTCGTCGGCGCGGTACCGTGCGCGCATGAAGACCTCAGCCCTCGTCACATCGTTGGCCGCATGCTCGGTGTCGTCGATCCTCATCGCGTGCTCGGGTGCATCGCGCCCGGCAACGGCCGCTCCCGCCGAGAACACCTCTGCATCGCGCGATGCCGCCGTGGCGCCCGCGCCGCAGGCTGGCGTCTTCACGGTCGACTTCGCTCGTGAGCAGGCCGCCAAGCCCGAGGGCTGGCAGCCGCTCTTCAACGGCACGAACCTCGATGGCTGGGTCAACGTGAACACCTCGCCCACCACCTGGACGGTGGGCAAGGACGAGGCCGGCGCGCCGGTCATCGTCTGCTCAGGCACCCCCACCGGCGTGCTGCGCACCGATCGCCAGTTCCGCAACTTCGTCTTCGAGATGGAGTACAGCCATCGCAAGCCGGGCGGCAACGCGGGACTCTTCGTGTGGAGCGATGCGATCTGCGCGCGCGGCGTGCCGTTCACGCGCAGCATCGAGGTGCAGGTGATGGATGGCGTCGAGAGCCGACTGCCCGATGGCCGCCTGCGCTACACCTCGCAGGGCGACATCTTCAGCATCCACGGGGCGAGCATGGTGCCCGATCGCGCCCACCCCGAAGGCTGGGAACGCTGCCTGCCGAGCGAGGACCGCACGAAGGGCGCGCCAGAGTGGAACCACTACCGCGTGATCGGCGTCGATGGCACGATCAAGCTCGAGGTCAACGGCAAGGAAGTCTCGGGCGGCAAGGACATCAAGCCCCGCCAGGGCTACATCTGCCTCGAGAGCGAGGGCTCGCCGATCTGGTTCCGCAACCTGCGCATCAAGTCGCTGCCCGAGAACCGCATGCTGATGCCGGCACCCGAGATGCGTGCCGATCCGGAACTCGCCGAGTTCCGCCCGCTCTACGACGGCACACTCGAGCAGTGGACGATGCCCAAGGAGAGCGAGGGCCACTGGAAGGCCAGCGGCTGGACCCTCGACTTCGACGGCCAGGGCGGCGACCTCTGGAGCAAGGAGAGCTTTGGCGACTTCGAGCTCATCGCCGATTGGCGCTGGTCGGGTTCGAGCCAGGGCAAGCAGCGGCGGCCGATCATCGGGCCCAAGGGTGATGTCGTGCGCAACGCCGACGGCAGCGACATGACCGAGGAGATCGACGAGTACGACAGCGGCATCTTCCTGCGCGGCAAGCCCGAGAGCCAGGTCAACATGTGGAACTGGAGCGTGGGCAGCGGCGAGGTGTGGGGCTACCGCACCAATCCGAATCTGCCTGCGGCGGTCCGCGAGGCCTGCACGCCCATCGAGAAGGCCGATGCACCGATCGGCCAGTGGAACCGCTTCCGCATCCGCATGCAGGGCGACGTGCTCAACGTGTGGCTCAACGGCAAGCACGTCCTGAAGGACGCCACGCTTCCGGGCGTGCCTGCGAGCGGCCCGATCGGCCTGCAGAAGCACGGCAGCCCGGTGCAGTGGGCCAACATCTACGTTCGGAAACTATGACGCACGCGTAGCATGGGGCCACCGGAGGCTCCCATGCGCATGTCGAACATCGATCTGGTCCGACTTCGCTGCGTGATGGCGCTCGCGGGCGCGGCCGTGTTCGCCGCTTGCTCCAGCGCACCCAAGCAGGATGAGGTGGTGGTCACGCCGGATCCGGTGGCGGTCGCGATCGATGGCGAGACCTCAGCGGCCAGCACGCCCTTCAATCCACGTGAACCACGCGGCGCACTTGATGTCGAGGTGAACGACGGCGGCGGCGCGGGTTCGGGGGCAACGCCGTTCAGAGCCGGGCGCGGGCGCGGAAGCTCAGGCAGTGGTGCTGGTTCGGGCAGTGAGTCCGGCTCGGGCACTGGCGCTGGATCGGGTAGCGGGTCCGGCAGTGGAAACGGCAAGGCCGGTGCAAGCTCGAGCGGATCAGGAAGTTCGGGAAGTCAAGGCAAGAGCGGATCACGAGGTGGGTCACAGGGCGGATCAGAAGGTGGGTCGCAAGGTGGGTCACAAGGCGGATCCCAAGGCGGATCCCAAGGCGGATCGCAAGGCGGCTCGCAAGGCGGATCGCAAGGTGGATCGCAAGGCGGCTCGCAAGGCGGTTCGCAAGGTGGATCGCAAGGCGGTTCACAAGGCGGTTCGCAAGGTGGTTCGCAAGGTGGTTCACAAGGTGGATCGCAAGGCGGTTCGCAAGGCGGGTCACAAGGCGGATCCCAAGGCGGATCCCAAGGCGGATCGCAAGGCGGCTCACAAGGCGGCTCGCAAGGTGGATCGCAAGGCGGATCGCAAGGCGGTTCACAAGGCGGTTCGCAAGGTGGTTCGCAAGGTGGTTCACAAGGCGGATCGCAAGGCGGATCGCAAGGCGGGTCGCAAGGCGGGTCGCAAGGTGGTTCGCAAGGTGGTTCGCAGGGAGGCTCACAAGGCGGCTCGCAGGGTGGATCGCAAGGCAGCAGCGTCGGCGCGGGTTCAGGTGGTGGATCGGGTGGACTCGGCCAAGGTCGCTCGGGAGTCCCCACCGTGCAGGGCAAAGGTTCGCAGGGCCAGGGCACTGGCGGCGGCGGCATCGGTCGCGGCCTCGACGATCTGGTGAAGGCCGGCTCGAATCCCAACCGCACGCCGCGTGACGAACGCTCGCCCGAGCGACGCGGCCGAACCGGTCCAGCCGACGGCAGCGGCTCGGATGAGAACGAACCCGGTGGCGATCCAAGCGACCCCAGCGCGCGCAAGCCAATCGGAACCAACGGTGCGCGCGATCCGAACGCCTCGAAGCCATCCAAGGGCACGTCGAAGCCCACCGCTCCTGAAGCCACCACAGGAACCACGTCGACGAGTTCCGGCGACTCGACCACGACCGCGTCGAAGGACAAGGCCACGGGCTCCACGCGCGGAGATGGCCTGGGCGATGCCAAGGCAAAGCAAGCCGACACCGGCACGCCGACCGGCATCGATGAAGGCGCGAAGGAACGCGCGCGCTCAGCCCCCGCTGCTGCGGCGGCACCGGTCCAGGAGAAGGCTCCTTCGCCTGCCGATCCGAGCGACGCGACCGGCAACGCGCCCGAAGGCGATCCCGATCTGCCTGAGCTCGAGGTTGATCGCCTCGATGGCGATGCCGAGGCGCTCAAGCGTGCGGGCCAGCAGCGTGGCGAGGTCGTGCAGCACCCATTGCACGGCACGTGGATCCAGGAGTCCACCGGCAGCACGGCCGACTTCGGCATCGGCGGCTACAGCCAATCCTTGATGAGCATCGACATGATCGGTGGCGTGGTCACGGTGCTGCGTGTGGTCCCCGGCACGGCGCCGATGGTCATGGCGGGCGAGTTCCGCATCACCTCACCCGCGCGCGCTGCTGGCACGCTCGACGGCGAGTGCGCGCTTTCGCTTGATCCGTCGCTCACGAGTCGTTTCCCCGCGCGGGGCGGCTCCGTTGGCGGGGCGACGTTTGAAGCTCCGTCCGGCACCGGCCCCTGGGTTCTTCAGTGGAAGCGCGAGACGAACGCGCTGCAGTTGGGATCAAAGCGGTACGTCCCGTGCGACCCTTCACGCTTCGAATCGCTGCGGCGCGATGGACCTGATCCGGCAGCTGCCGAGCGTGCGCGCCAAGCGCGGCAGGCGGCTGCGGCCGCATCGCCCGAGTCCAAGCGCGCCACGAAGGTCTCGACCTTCATGGGCGTCAAGGGAGGCGGCAGCAGGTTCATGTACATCATCGACGTCTCGGGCTCGATGGGTGCATCGTGGGGCAACACCACCAAGTTCGAGCATGCGAAGGCCGAGCTCATCAAGGCGATCGAAGCCCTTCCCGCCGGCACCGAGTTCTGTGTCGCGTTCTTCACCGATGGCGCGGGCGCGCTCAAGGACGGTTGGCTCGAGGCCGGCGTCGACACGAAGGCCGCGGTCGAGCGCATCCGACAGCAAGGCCTCATGGGGGGCACCGATCCCCTTCCTGCCCTGCAATTCGCGTTCGAATCGATGGACCCGATCCCTGACTGCATCTTCATCCTGACCGACGGGCTGATCCCGACGGACGTGCCGGACCGGATCCGCGACCTCAACGACGGCGCCACGATCACGCAGATCAACACGCTGGGCTTCGACGACTCGCCGCAGGCGATCGCGATCCTCGAGCAGATCGCCGACGACAACGAGGGTGAGTTCCGGCTCGTTCGATAGCGCTGCGTGGGATCGTCATCCCCTTCGAAGCGGCCAGTCGCTCGGCTCAGTCGACGGCGACCTCAACGTCACCAGCGCGACCCGATCAGAGCCCGCGCGCCTGCCCGGGCACGACCAGGTCACGGTACTCCGGCAAGGGCTGCGTGTTCACGCTGACGCTGTACTCGAAGCCCCGATCGACGAAGAGCCGCTTGGCGAGGAAGAACGTGTCGAAGGAATCGGGCGCGACCTCGAAGTCGATGAAGTCCTTCTTCGGATCAAGCGTGGCCAGCAGATCGAGGAAGGCGGGATCCGCCTCGACCGCGTTGCCCGTGGTGAGGTCGATGCCCTTGCCTGCGGCCAGCACCACATCGCGCTCGATGCGCTCCTGGCCGCGTTCGCAATTCTGCACGGGAACCATGCACCGAGATACGACCGTGTGCTGCGGATGCCACAGCGAGTACCACGTGCATCGCTCGCGGGGACGGGGCCCCGGGGCGAAACGGCAGATCGCGTAGAGGCGATCCCCCCACACGACCACCGTGAACGCGCGCTGCGTGATGAGCCGCTCGATCGGCGGGCGCGCCGCGCGCGACTTCGATTGCCGGGCGAGCTTCAGGTCCTCCTCGAGCCGCGAGATCGCGGCCTCGAGCGGCTGCACCAGCTCGGCCATCGTCGTGAGGTCTCGACCCGCGGCCTCGACCGATCGTTCGTACGCCGCGAGCAACTTGCGCCGCCGCGCGATCTCGCCCATCGCCCGCTCGACATCCTCCATGCGCTCGGCCGTGGTGGGATCGATCTTCGCCGCCGGCTGTTCCTGCAACCTGCGCTCAAGGTCAGCGATGTCCTGCTGGAGCACCGCTGCATCCGCCGGGACCGCCGGCGTGCTCTCCGCAGCGCGGCGCATGCCCTCGGCCGTCACCTGGCTCGCCTTGGCCATGGCCATGATGGCCGCGATCAGCATCACGAACATGATCGTGCCGAACATGTTGCAGATCGGATCGAGCAGGAGCTCGAGGCTGCCGCCATCATCCGCTGATCCGCGACGACGGCGGCTCATGGTGCCTGCTCCTGGCGACCGGGCATCGCACCATCGAGGATCGATGACTCGGCCACGAGGTCAAGCCCCATGCCCGGGCGGCGAGCCTCGGGCATCGCATTGCGCTCGGCCACGATGCCGCGGTAGTGATCGATCCCCGACGGCTTGACCACGAAGAGGAGGTAGAACGGCTTGCCGCCGGCGATCAGGGTCGCCACATCGGTGATCTGCGCGAGCGAACCGTTGGCAGCGACCAGGTTCGTTCCACCACCCTTCTCGACCGAGAAGACGAGGAAGCCACGCGAACTCACCTCGACGCCGACCGGCATGCCCTTGGGTGAATCACCGAGCAGGTACGTGACCTGCCGGCGTCGCTGCTCGCGCTCGAGTTCCGACTCAAGCTCCTGCCGGCGCTCCTCGAGCGATTGGAATCTCCGGGCCGCGCCGGCCTCGGGGTGACGCAGCAGGACGTCGCGAAGCGACTTCTCCAGCTGCTCGATCTCTCGCTTGAGGTCATCGAGCTCCTCGCGGGCAGCCAGGACTTCCTGTCGCAGCGTGGCTCGTCGCGCGGTCGGGTCCTCGTTCGGCCGTCGCTGCGCGCGCCGAAGGGCCTCGGTGAGCTGATCGCGCCGCTCCTTGAGTGCCGTGACGGTCGACGCCGAAGCGGGATCGGACTGTGCCGCCGACACGGCGCGCTCCACCGTCTCGACGGCCTGCACCATCGAGCTGATGATGAGCAGCACCGTCACCAGGATGGTGATCCCGATGAGCGAGAGCAGCACGTCCTGGAAGGAGAAGAACGTGACCGGTGCCTCGGCGGAGCGCCGGGCCATCAGCCGTTCCCGCTCAGGCGCACGCGCGCGACGATCGTGCGCGTGCAGGTGCCTTGGATGTCATCGAGCAGCTGCTCATCGGCCCTCTTCACAGCGATCATGACGAGCTGGATGATGAGCACCGCGACAAGGGCCTGGCCCGTCGTGACGAACGCCGTCTT
>JAGWXC010000102.1 GCA_018970045.1 Planctomycetota bacterium
TGTGCAGCCTTGGCCCCGTGCGGCTTGAAGGTCGAGATCGTGAGCGCCGGCGAGTCATCGAACGGCGGCGCAACGGCATCGTGCCAGCTGACGAAGCCGCCGAACCACGAAAACCCCATCACGATCGCTGCCGTCCCGATCGAGGCCAGGAGCCAGGGCGCGCCCGACGGTCGATCGGGCGCGGATTCGGCTGGTGATGGATCCGTCATGGGTGGAACGCCGTCCTGCCCGTGTACCGTAGCACCATGGACCACGAGCAGCCCGGTGACCACGCGCCAGTTCCGTCGGGCTCCTGGCCTGAGCTCGAGCCGACGCCACTGCAGCTCGTCGCGTTCTGGCCGCATGCCGATCCGCCGACTGCCGCCGAAGTCCTGGCTGCGCTGACGGCGTGGATGGATGCGACCGAGCCCGTGGGCTCCGAGATGGACCTTGGCGAGGGCGAGGTCAACTGGGCCCTCGAATGCGCGATCGATGGCGTGCAGAACCCGGTGGCGCTCTGGTGCGAGAAGGCCCTGGAGGTCGATGACTCGTGGCGCGCGATGCTGGGCGAAGCCGCGTCTTGCCCATGGGTGGTCCGCCTGCAGGTCCAGCTCGACGGCGACGAGGGTCCCAACGAGTACTTCCAGCTCCTGAATCTTCTCGCCGGCTCGATCGCCGATGCCGCCGGCGTGCTGGACGTGACGACCGGCCAATTCGTGCCGCGCGCCGAACTCGACCAGGAAGTCCTGGCCGCCGATGCCGTACCCATCGATCGATTGATGTGGAGGATCGTGCGCCTGCCTGGCGTGAGCGACCAGGCCGATGTCCCATCCTCCCACGTCGCGATCTGCACGGTCGGTCTCGGGCGGATCGGTCGGCCCGAACTCGAGCTCCTCGAGGTGCCGGTCGAGCATGCGCTCGCCGCCGAGATGGTGCTGGACACGCTCGTGCCGCTGCTCCTCGAGGATGAGCTGCCGCTGCCTGGCCAGCCCATCGAGATCGGTGATGGCATGGTGGTCGCGCTCGTGCCGCTGGCCGAGGCGGATCGATTCGTCGAGGCGTCGCACGCGGGCAGCCGGGCGTGGCGCGATCGCATCGCGGCGATCGGCATCGATCACGTGAAGTCACCGCGCGTGGCCGTGTGCGCGGCGAGCGAGCGCGGGGCGTTCCGGAAGGCGTGGACCTGGCCGCAGGATGCGGCGCAGCGCATCGAGGACGGCAATGCCGTGCTCTACCTGGCGCAACGCGAGGTCGATGCGAACGCGCGACAGGCCCAGCGGACCTTTCCGCTCTTCGCCACCGCCTTCGCCTCGCTGGCCCGCGCCGATGCGCCGGCGTGGCGCGCGCTGGCCCAGGAGCACTTCATGGTGCAGGCACCCGTCGGCGGCACCGATGGCGACGACCGCATCGAGCAGGCGTGGTACCGGGTCGATCACCTCGACGGCGATGGCGTCGATGGTCTGCTCGTCGATCGACCGCGCACCCGCCCCGAACTCGAACCGGGGTCGCACCATCGCATCGATCGCAAGGCGGTCAGTGGGTGGAGCGTTGACCTGCCGGGCGGCTCGTTCCGGCCGAGCGATTGCCAGACGCTGCTGGAGGCGATCGATCGCCTGCGCGATGAACTGCCCAAGACCGCTCCGGAGCCCGGGGCATGATGACGGCGCCCGGCGCCCGTGAACGCGTGCCATGAGGCGTCGCCTGTCCTACCGGCCGGCGCTCGGTGGACTCGTCTTCGTGATCGGGGTGCTCGTGCTCGTCATGGCGGTCGTCTGGCGACCGTCCAACCTCCTGATCTGGGCGGTCGGCACCGCGGTCGGCATGATCGTCGTCAGCGGCCTCGCCAGCGGCGCGATGATGATGGCGCTGCGGGTCCGTCGGCTCGTGCCGCGCGATGCGCGCGTGGGCCAGCCGCTGGTGCTGCAGTACGAGGTGCGCAACGCGTCGTGGATGTGGCCAGCGTTCGCCGTATCGATCCGCGAGTCCGCGCTCGGCCCATCGCAGGGCTGGCTCGTTTCCGTCGGTCCGGGCGAGCGATCCATGGTGGAACTTGCATGGTGGCCCGAGCGGCGCGGCGAGGTGCAGCTCGTGGATGTGATCGCGCAGTCCTCGTTCCCGTTCGGGCTCGTGGGCAAGCGCGTGACGTGGCGCCAGCGTGCGACCATCACGGTGCTGCCTCGCGTCGTGCGCGTGCCGGCGCCGCGGCTGCGCGCACTCCTCGATCGGGGACCCGCCGGGCAGCGCGCGGCCTCACGACCGGGTCACGGCGAGGAATTCTTCGGTGTTCGCGATGCACCCGAACTCACGAGCCTGCGCGATGTGGCCTGGCGCCGTTCGGCCTCGCGAGAGCAGCTGGCCGTGATCGAGCGCGCGAGCCCGAGCTACCCGCGCCTGCGACTCGTGCTGAACCTGTCGGAACCCACGGCATCGTTGGCAGGCCGTGTGCCGTCCGGCGTCGATGCGCGGCAGCGTGAGGAGGATGCCATCACGATGGCCGCGAGCCTCGCTTCGAGCGCGATCTCGCTCGGTCACGAGGTCAGCCTCCGCGTGCACGGATTGCCGTGCGTGGCCATGCCTGCTGCCGGCGGCGTGCGCCATCTCGATCGTCTCCTGGTGCAGCTGGCGAAGCTCGATCTGGATGCGCCGCGGACCACCGCCATGGTTTCGGGTCCCGGCGATGAGCGCTCGGCGACGGTGGTCATCCACCCGGGGCGGATCGATCCCTCGGTCGGTGGTGCGGCGGCGATCCACCAGTCCGCGGCGCAGTTGCAGAGCCTGGCCGCGCGGCAGGGGAGCGCGCCATGACGATGCCGCGCGCAATGCAGGCCTTGATCCTCGTCACGGCGATGCTCGCGCTGTCGGCGTTCTGCATCGCCGACGATTCCTTCGTCTTCCTCTCGTTCTCGCTCGTTGCGGCGGCGCTCAGCGGCGTGCTGGCGCAGGGCGCACGGCCCCGTCGCCTGCCCACGATCGTCGCGCACTCGATCATCGCCAGCCTGGTGGCGGCTGCCGCGGTTTCGGCGTTCATCGCAGGCCGTCCGCCCGGCGTCGAACAGGTGGGCTTCCTCTGCGGGACTGCGCTGGTCGTCAAGCTCTTCGCGCGGCATCGCGCAGCCGACGAGCGGCACGTGCTCGCGCTCGGCTCGATCCTGCTGCTGGTTGCCGCGCTCGATGGCACGGATGTGCTCGCGGGGCTGCCGCTCGTCGTGGGCTCGCTGCTCATGCCCGTCTGCGCAGCCGCAGCCTGGGTGCAGTCGAGCACGGAGCGCGCCGCAGCCGCGCACGCAGCACGGATCCCGGCCGGAGCGCTGCCGGTCGCGTTCGAACCCACGGTCGGTGCCTCACCCATGCGCAGCTGGACCGGCTTCGCGGTCGCCTCGGTGATCGTGACGGCCGTCTGCAGCGTGCTGGTCTTCCTGGGCTTTCCCCGCCAAGGGCTCGAAGGCGAGGCATGGAGCCGCACGCGCACCGGCGGGTTCTCGCTGCGCGTGAGCCTTGCATCGGATGAGCGCATCGAGGACTCGCGGACCGAGGTCATGACCGTGCGGTGGATCGGCCCCGACGGCGAGGCGATCGAGCACAACGAGCCGCTGCACCTGCGCGGCGCCGTCTTCGATCGCTACGACCCGATCTCGCAATCATGGCAGGTCCCGCAGCAGCCACGTCGCGAGTACGTCGAGGGTGCTGGGGATGCCTTCGTGCCGTTCGTCGACGAAGGGATCGATGCACGGTTCCAGGTCTACCGGCAGGTCGTGCAGATGCGCGGGCTCGCCACCAACCAGGTGTTCAGCGTGCTGGCACCGATCTCGATCCAGGCCGCCGAAGGCATGTCGGTCGCGCTCGATCAATCCACGATGCTGCTGTCGAGCGCCTCGAGCCGCATCGGCGAGTTCGATCGCTACGCCGTGGCCGTCAAGCCGTACGCCAGCGATCGCGACATGACGGTGCTTTCAGGCGGCTTCATCGAGCCCGGACCGATGCCCACCTTCCCGGTGGCGGGTGTCCGGCCGCTCGCCCTCGAGCTGTGGGAGCGATGGAAGCCGCGAGGCCGGTCCGTACCTGACCTCGAGGAAGCCGAGCGCCGTCCTGCGGCGCGCTGGGAGCGCAACCGCGCGGTCGCCGCGGCGCTCGAGTCGGCCCTGCTCTCCGGCGACTTCCGCTACACGACCGATCTGGGCTCGATCGTGCGGCGTCGTGGCGAGGATCCCATCGTGAACTTCCTTTCGTCGTCGCGACAGGGGCACTGCCAGTACTTCGCGAGCGCACTCTGCGCGATGTGCCAGTCCATGGGCGTGGATGCACGCGTGGTCGCCGGCTTCATCGCGCTGGAGTACGACGCCTCGCAGTCGGTCTACATCGTGCGATCGTCCAATGCCCACGCGTGGGTCGAGGTGCGCACGGGCGATGCCCAGTGGACGACCTTCGACGGCACGCCGCCGACGACCCTCGAAGCGCTGCAGGCCGAGCAGCGCAGTTGGGCCGATGGCCTGCGCTGGCTGTGGGATCCGCTCAACTTCGCCTGGACGCGCCACGTGGTCAGCTTCGATGTCGAGGCGCAGGCCGAGCTCGCCGATCGCATGGCCAGTACGCGCGAGGCGCTCTCGCGTCCGGTTCGCGCCGTGCGCGAGGCCCTCGATGCCATCCGCCAGAGGCTGGTCGAGACCTTCTCCGGCCTGGTGGGAAGCCTCTGGCTCGTGTCGATCGGGATGGTGCTTGCCGCGTCCATCGTGGTGCTGGTGCTGCTGCGGGGCAGGCGCCGCCGGACGGCGACGCTCCTGGGACCCGGCGCGTCGCCGAGCGAGCGTGAGTTGGCGCGCCATTATCTGGATGCGCTCCGCGTCGCCCGCCGGCGCGGTGCGGTCCGTCGTCCCGGCATGGCGCCTCTTGAGGTCGCCGCCGAGCTCGCCGTGCAGTCACCCGAGGCTGCCATGCACCTTCGATCGGTGGTCGAGGCGTTCTACGCCGTGCGATTCGGGGGTCGCCCGGCCACGGCCGAGCGCTGCTCGGCGGCTGCGCGATCCCTGGCGGCGATGCAACGCGCGTGAACCCTGCGATCGCAGCCGCGTAGCATGGGGCCATGCCAGCGCAACGATCCCGGACGGCGGAGTGGCGACGGACCATGGCCCAGGTCTTCGAACGCGGTGGTGCGATCGAGATCGCCATCGCGCGGCCCGGCATGGGTGCTGATTCGCGCGATGCCAGCGATCTGATCTGGCGGCTCCACGTGCTGGAACTTCGCGATGAGGACGTGCTCGTCGAATCGCCTGCCACGGTCGGCATGCCGATCCAGCTCCGCGATGGCGTTTCCCTCATCGGCGTGATCACGCTGGGCCAGAACCGCTGGACCTTCACGACCCGCAAGCTCGGCGATGTTCCCGGCAAGGAAGGACGTGTCCTTCGCCTTGAACTTCCGGATGCCGTCGAGCGCTGCCTGCGTCGCCATCCACGTCTTGAACTTGGTGGGCTCACTCCGCCCGAGATCGACGTCTTCCCGCTGCTCGACCCCGCGAGCGTGCACGATGCCCAGGTGGCCTACGACGCGGTCGCGCGCGACTATCTCGAACACGGCACGATCGGTGCCGAGCCCGCGCGCCGACCTCAAGTGGGCCCGCCGGTCAAGGCCGAACTCATGAACATGGCGACCGGCGGCGTTGGTCTGCGCGTCGAGGCGACCGCAGCGCCAATCTTCGCCCGCCACCGCACCTTCTGGCTCCGCATCCCGCTGGGATCCTCCATGCCGGTGCCGATCGTGGTGGCCGCCAAGCTGGCGCACACGCGCCTGGACAGCAGCCAGCGCACCTACATCGGCCTGGGCTTCGATTTCAGTTTCCACCCGGCCCATGCCGACACCCTCGCTCGGCAGCTGGCGCGCTACGCGCAAGCGCGCCAAGCCGAGCAAGCAGCCAAGCGACCCTCGTGATCGTTCACGACGGATCCGACCAGCGCATCTAGACTCTCCGCCCGCATTCCAGGGAACCACACCATGAGCCAGCTCCAATCCAGCAACCCCGTCTTCGCCGACCAGCTCTTCGACCAGAAGGTCCATGCCCAGTCCGCCGGTGGCGTGGCCACCGTGCAAGGCGTGATCAACAAGACCGGCGCGTGCGCCATGCTCTGTGCGATCGCCGGGGCCATTGCCTACGCCGTCACGGCCTCGAACCCCGGTTGGTCGATGGGGTTCATGATCGCCTCGCTGATCTTCAGCTTCGTCGCGTTCTTCGCGATCTGGCGCAATCCCGCCAGCGCTCGATGGGTCGCACCCGTCTACTCGCTCCTGCAGGGCGCGACGATCGGCTCGATCACCTTCTTCCTCGAGAAGATCCTCGAGTCCAAGGGCATCACCGTCGCCGGCGGCCTGGCGCTCCAGGCGTTCGTCATCACGATGGCGCTCATGGGCACCATGCTGGGCCTCTACAAGGCCCGCATCCTGCGTGGCGGCCAGACCTTCCAGATGGCGCTCACGGTCGCGACCGTCGGCCTGATGGTCGTCATGCTGATCGGCTTCGTGCTGTCGCTGTTCGGCGTGTCGCTGCCGTTCATCTCGCTCGGCAGTGCGCTGGAGGGTGGCACGCCGGCGCTGATTGGCCTTGGCATCAATGTCCTGGTCCTGGGCCTCGCCTCGCTCTGGCTGGTGGTCGACTTCCGCGTCATCGACGATGCCGTGCAATCCGGCGCTCCCCGAGCGTCGGAGTGGTATCTCGCCTTCGGCCTGGTGGTCACGCTCGTTTGGGTCTACATCGAGGCCCTCAAGCTGGCGTTCCGGCTCGCCGCCATGTTCGGCGGCAAGCGAGACTGACGATAACCCGGCACGATCCGGGGTGAATCCCCGGCGATCCGTCCAGCGAAGCCGCGCACGTGAACCCTGCAAGCCGACAGGCTGCCGAGACCATCGATGGCGTGTCCCGTGCCATCGCGGGCTGGGCCGCGGCACGTCTGCTCGAGCGCGTGCCGGGCATCCAAGCGCGGTACGGCCCTGATGCCGAGCGGCTCTGGAAGGCCGAGATGCTCCAGCGCCTCGGTCATCTGGCCGTGGCCGTGGCCTTCGAGCGCGTCGAACTGCTCGTCGAACAAGTGCAGTGGTCGCGCGTGGCGTTCTCATCACGCCAGGTGCACGACACCGACGTCGTCGAGAGCATGCATGCCCTGCGCGATGTGCTGGCCGAGCAATTGCCCAAGCAGGCGATGGTGGCGTGCCGGGTGGTCGACCAGGCTCTCGAGCGCGTGGCCGGCAGCGCCGTTCCGCAGCCGAGTTCGCTGCTCAATGCCACGGGCGGCGATTCGACCGCCGCGCGGCTCTATCTGCTGCATCTCCTTGAGCGCAATCGCGACCGAGCGTGGCACGTGGTGCACGGTGCGCGGCTCTCCGGCCGCTCGCTGGCGCAGGTCTACGAACGCATCCTGGTGCCCAGCATGGCCGAGGTGGGTCGCATGTGGCACATGCAGGAGGCCTCGATCGCTGATGAGCACTTCGTGACCAACGCCACCCAGTCGATGATGGCGCAGTTGCGGATGGATGTCCCGGTCGAAGGCGAGCGTCCGTGGCGCGTGCTGGCCACGAGCGTGGGCGGCGATCATCACGACATGGGCGTTCGCATGCTCGCCGATCTCTTCGAGGTGGCCGGCTGGAAGGTCGAGTGCCTCGGTGCCAACACGCCGGCCGACGAGATCGTGGCCGTGCTCGATGCCTCGCAGACCGGTCGCCCGATCCATGTGCTTGCGCTGGGCATCGGCAGTTCCCTGTCGCTGCGTCCGCTCGCCGACACCATTGCGGCGGTCCGGGCGTCCCGCGCAGCCGATGGCGTCCGCGTCATCGTCGGTGGGCACCCGTTCCAGATCGCACCTGACCTGTGGAAGCTCGTCGGTGCCGATGCCTGTGCGCCCAGCTTCAGTGACGCCGTGCAGCAGTCCGAGCGACTGATGCTCGCCACCGCGTCGTGAGCCGCAATCGCCCGCGCCGGTGCGCCGGGCCCACCCTGCCGATCAGCCCTCGAAGCGGGCGAACACGAGGCTCGTGTTGTGTCCGCCGAAGCCGAAGGAGTTGTTGATCGCGTAGCGGACCGAACGCTCCTTGGCGTGATTGGGCACGAAGTCGAGATCGAATCCTTCGTCGGGGCTGTGCAGGTTGATGGTCGGCGGCAGGATGCCCGACTTCACGGCCATGACCGTCGCGACGGTCTCGATGCCGCCGGCTGCGCCGAGTCCGTGGCCAGTGACGCCCTTGGTGCTGCTGACCGAGAGCTTCGTCGCGTGGTGCCCGAAGACCTGCTTCACGGCGGCGACTTCGGCAGCATCGCCGAGCGGCGTGCTCGTGCCGTGCGCGTTGATGTAGCCGATGGCATCGGGGGAGAGTTGTGCATCGGCCAAGGCATTGATCATGGCGCGCTGCGCGCCGGCGCCCGCCGGATCCGGGGCGGCGATGTGGTGGGCGTCGCCGCTGACGCCGTAGCCCACGAGCTCGGCGTAGATCTTCGCGCCGCGGGCCTTCGCGTGCTCGAGCTCCTCGAGCACGATCACGCCGGCACCCTCGGACAGCACGAAGCCGTCGCGGTCCCGGTCGAAGGGGCGGCTCGCCTCGGTCGGCGCGTCGTTGCGGGTGCTCAGGGCCTTCATCGCCGCAAAGCTCGCCATGCAGAGCTGCGTCACCGAGCCCTCGGCGCCGCCGGCGATCATGACGTCGGCATCACCGCGCTGGATGAAGTGGTACGCGGCCCCGATCGCGTGGCTGC
>JAGWXC010000103.1 GCA_018970045.1 Planctomycetota bacterium
GCGAGCATCTGGGCGAGCTTTTGGATGGGCGCCGCGGGGCTTCGCATGGTCGCCACGGCGGGCCTTGCTGCATTGCTATATTTCCGCTCCCTCGGAGAGCCCAAGGCGTTCGTGCTGGCTACGGGGCTCACGTACCTGGCGCTGCTGGTCAGCGAGACCGTCGCGGTCGCCAAGGTCCTCGGGCCCGTCCTCAGCCAGCCTGGCGTGGGTCGCTCCAAGGTGTCCGAACCCACTGACCGCCCATGACCACTCTGCTCCTTGCCGCCGGCGACAACCCCCTCGGACACGTCCTTGACCGGGACAGCGCCCTCTCGATCGAAGGCACCCGGCTCACGCTGAGCATGATCTCGCTGGTGGTCGGCGCCCTCGTGTGCATCACGGTGCTCATGATGGCCGCGCGCCGAATCAAGACCGGCCCGTCGAGCGAAGGCAACGCGCGCTTCGTGACCAAGGGCCGGATCGCCCAGGTGATCGAGGTCATCGTGCTCGGCCTGCGTGACCAGATGCTCGTGCCCGTCATGGGCGAGCGCCTGGCCAAGGCCTGGCTGCCGCTGCTCCTGTCGCTCTTCTTCTTCATCCTGACGCTGAACCTCTTCGGGCTGATTCCCTTCGCCGACGTGCAGGAAATGCTGCACGCCATGATGGGCCAGCATGAGCAGGCAGCCCACGACGCAGCCCACGCCGCCCCGGCGCAGGTCTTCTTCGGAGGCACCGCCACCGCAAGCCTCTCGGTCACGCTGGGCCTGGCCGCGATCAGCTTCTGCGCCATCTGGTGGCAGTCGTTCCGCGACCTGGGCGTGAAGGGCACGCTCGAGCACCTCTGCGGCGGGCACGACCTGGTGCACGGCCCGATCGGCCTGTGGGCCGTCATCCCCATCATCTTCGTGGTCGAGATCGGCGGCATGTTCATCAAGCCCGCCGCCCTCGCCATCCGACTCCTGGCCAACATGGTCGCGGGTCACACGCTCATGGCGGTGCTCTTCAGCTTCGGCGCGATGGTGCTGAAGGCCGGCGGCCCGACCTGGGCGGCTGGGTCGATCACGCTGGTGGCGGGCATCTTCGCGGTGCTCATCACCTTCCTCGAACTGTTCGTGGCGTTCCTTCAGGCCTTCATCTTCATGTTCCTGACGGCTGTGTTCATCAGCCTGATGGCGCACGAGGACCACGGCCACGAGGAGCACGCGCACGATCATGGCCACGGCGGCCATGGTCACGTCGGTCATGGGCACGCGGAGCCTGCTCCCGCGCACTGATCCGCCGTCGCTACACTTTCCCCCCTTTCCCGGCAGTGGGTGCCGGGAACACCGAGTTCAGCCTGCATGAAAGGCGCCCACCCACGGCGCCGTTGGAGCCAACCCAAATGAAGAACGTGACCCTTGCTCTCCTCGCCTTCGCCGCTCTCGCCATCTTCGGCGCGGACAACGCCCTCGCCGCCGGCGAGAACGCCATGAACTGGGGCTCCGGCCTCGGTGCCGGCCTCGCCGCTGGCCTGGCCGTGATCGGCGCCGCGATGGGCATCGGCCGCATCGGCGGCAGCGCCGTCGAGAGCATCGCCCGCCAGCCCGAGATGGCCGGCAAGATCTTCGTGAACATGATCCTCACCGCGGCGCTCGTCGAAGGCGTCGCCCTGTTCGCCGTCGTCGTCGGCCTGATCTCGTTCCCCAAGGGCACCTGATCGCCGCAGGCTGAATCGTCGCCTGCCGGGGCCCGCCACGCGCGGGTCCCGGCAGCGCGTGCCTGCCGTGACCGACCGTCCCACCAGCACCGAACCCAGCGAGGTCAACCGTGTTCCTGCTTGCCGCCGACGCCTCGAACCCGATGAGCGTGCAGATCCTGCCCCTGGCCACCGCCGTCGTGGTGGCCTTGGTGACCGTGATCGTGCTGTCCCTGTTCGTGTGGCCCACCATCGCGAAGGGCCTCGACGAGCGCAACGAGAAGATCCTGGGCGAGATCAAGGCGGCTGAGGACGCCCGCGCCCACGCCAAGGCCGCGCAGGAAGAGTTCGAGCGCAAGCTCATCCAGGCGCAGCAGGACGCCGACACCATGATCAAGGAGGCACGCGCGCAGGCCCAGAAGGCCGCCGATGACCTCCGCGCGCGCAGCGAGGCCGAACTCGCTGAACTGAAGAAGCGCGCCAACGCCGAGATGGACGCCGCCCGCCGGCAGGCCGTGGCCGAGCTCGAGGCGCACGCCGCCGAGCTCGCCGTGAGCGTGGCCAGCAAGATCCTCGGCCGTGCGATCGACGCCAAGGACCAGAAGGCCCTCGTCGAGCAGTCGATCAAGGAATTCGCCAGCACCGGCCGCTGACGGCCAGAACCCCGAGGCAGACCATGTCCACGGCAACCAACAGCGTCGGCCGCGTCTACGCCGAGAGCCTCTTCGAGCTCGCCTCGAAGCAGGGCGGCGACGCCGCCGCGCAAGATGCCGGCGATGAGCTGGTCGATCTCGTCGAGATCGTCCGGGGCGACCGCCGCTTCGCGGAGTTCCTGCGCTCGCCGGCCATCGACACCGCCGCGCGCGAGACGACGCTGCAGTCGCTGCTCAAGGGCCGCGTGAGCGACCTCGTGCTGCGCTTCCTGCTCGTGGCCAACCGCAAGGGCCGCGTCGGGGAACTCGAAGCGATTTCCGAGGCCTACGCCAAGCTCCTCAACGAGCGCTTCGGCAAGGTCGAGGTCGATGTCTTCACGGTCGACGGCCAGCTCGATGACGGCGCGCGCGCGAACCTCGCGGGCACGCTCAAGTCGCGCCTGGGCCGCGAGCCCGTGCTCCACCTGTACAAGGATGCGTCGATGGTCGGCGGCGTGAAGCTGCGCATCGGCGACCAGCTGATCGATGGCTCGGTGGCCGCGAAGCTGCGCCGCATGCGGCGCTCGCTCGTCGAGGACGCCGGCGCCAAGGTGCGCGCCGACATCGGCCGCTTCCTCTCCTGAACCAGAACGAACCAACCGCCCGAGCAGGGCACGCAGAACCCCGAAAGCAGAGGTCCAACCGTGAAGATCAAGACTGACGAAATCACTTCGGTCATCAAGCAGCAGATCGAGTCCTTCAGCAGCCAGCTCGAGGTCAGCGAGGTCGGCCAGGTCGTCGAAGTCGGCGACGGCATCGCCCGCATCTACGGCCTGTCGAGCGCGATGGCCGGCGAACTGCTCGAGTTCCAGTGCGTGGGCGGCAAGACGATCACCGGCCAGGTCATGAACCTCGAGTCGGGCGTCGTCGGTGCCGCGCTCTTCGGCGATCCCACCCTCGTCCGCGAAGGTGACACCGTCAAGGCGACCGGTCGCCTGCTCGAAGTGCCCGTCGGCCCCGAGCTCCTCGGCCGCGTGGTCGACCCGCTCGGCAACGCGATCGACGGCGGCGCGCCCATCAAGACCGCGCAGACCGGCAAGGTCGACATCGTCGCCCCCGGCATCAGCAAGCGCCAGCCCGTGAAGGAACCGCTGCAGTTCGGCATCAAGGCCGTCGACAGCATGATCCCCGTGGGCCGTGGCCAGCGCGAGCTCGTCATCGGCGACCGCAAGACCGGCAAGACGGCCGTCTGCCTCGACTGCATCATCAACCAGAAGAAGTACTGGGGCACCCCCGATGCGGTGGTGTGCATCTACGTCGCCGTCGGCCAGAAGGAATCGACCATCGCCGGCGTCGTCGAGACGCTGAAGAAGAATGGCGCCCTCGACTACACCATCATCGTGGCTGCAGGCGCCAGCGCCAGCGCCCCGATGCAGTACATCGCCCCGTACGCCGGCTGCGCGATGGGCGAGTACTTCATGTGGAAGGGCAAGGATGCGGGCTACACCGGCCCCAAGCACGTGCTCTGCGTGTACGACGACTTGTCCAAGCAGGCCGTGGCGTACCGCGAGCTGTCGCTCCTCCTCCGCCGCCCGCCGGGCCGCGAGGCGTATCCCGGCGACGTCTTCTACCTGCACAGCCGCCTGCTCGAGCGCGCGACCAAGCTCAGCGCCGAGAACGGCGGCGGCTCGCTGACCGCGCTGCCGATCATCGAGACGCAGGAAGGCGACGTGTCGGCGTACATCCCGACGAACGTCATCTCCATCACCGACGGCCAGATCTACCTGCAGCCCGAACTCTTCGCCGCAGGCGTGCGCCCCGCCATCAACGTGGGCATCTCGGTGAGCCGCGTGGGTGGCAACGCCCAGATCAAGGCGATGAAGGAAGTCGCCGGCTCGCTGCGTCTTGACCTGGCGGCCTATCGCGAGCTCGAGGCGTTCGCGCAGCTCGGGACCGAACTCGATGCCGCCAGCCAGCGCCAGCTCGACCGTGGCGCGCGCATGGTCGAACTGCTGAAGCAGGGCCAGTACACCCCGTTCGACGTCATTGACCAGTGCTTGGGCATCTTCGCCGCCAGCAAGGGCATCATGGACGATGTCCCCGTGGCCAAGGTCCGCCAGTTCGAGGCCGACCTGCTCGCGTGGTTCCAGGGCGGTGGCAGCGCGCTGCGCGCCAAGCTTGCCGAGAAGAAGTCGTTCAAGGGCATGGAAGACGAGTTCGTCGCCGCCATGAAGCAGTTCAAGACCGGCTGGCGCGCCTGATCGCGCTGTCCGTCGGTCGATGCCGGCCGCTGCGTTCGCAGCATCGGCACCCAGCAAGGACCATTGCTTGCCCCGAAGCCGCCGCGCCCTGCGCGGCGGTTTTCGTTGGCGTCAACACGGTCCGACCACGCTGGTCCGACCAGGTGGGATCGTCCGAGCCATGCGCACGGCGTCGATGACCAACGGTCGCAGATCCTCCGCGCGATTCGATCGGGATCGGAGCAGAAGGATCGAGATCCGCATGCGTCTGCGTGGCTGCTGGTGCACCATGTTGCGATCGGTGGTGATGAGCGTGGTATGGCCGGACCGAGCCATGCGTGCCATGAGGGCGCTGTCCGTGCAGCCCGACCAGCCAAGGCCGACGACATGATCCACAGGCGCCCCCAGTGCCTGTTCGAAGTCCAGCGTCAGCCGAAACGGGATGCACTCATCAAGCAGCAGATGCACGCGCCCCGCCCGGCGGTCGCCAGTGGGCGAGCACTCGCTCGACCGTGGCGGCATCGATGCTGGGGAAGTCATCGAGGAATGTGGTGATGCTGTTACCAGCCGCGACGTGATCGAGCAGCGCTTGGAGCGGTACGCGGGTTCCACGGAAGATGGGCGTACCGCCGAGGATGGCCGGATTGCGTTCGATGTCTGCTGGAAGTTCCGCGGAAGGATCCATGGCGTCACCATACGGCACGGTCGCCGTGGTCCCCGAATGGACTCAGGAAATTCGGTGGGTCCATGGCTCACCAAACGCAGCGCGGGCCGGGCCCCTCCCTCAGGGCCCGACCCGCGCGGTGTGCGTGGCTGTGGTGCGTACGGATCAGTCGTCCGAGTCGTCGCCCTCGTCGCCAGGGGCGCCATCCTCGTTCCCGTCCTCTGCACCGGCCTCAAGCGCCTTCATGCGCTGCCAGTCCTCCATCGTGATCAGGACTTCGCGTGCGACCGATCCCTTGTGGTCGCTGAGGATCCCGGCGGCTCCCATCTGGTCGACCAGCCGGCTCGCGCGTCCGTAGCCGATGGCCAGCCGGCGCTGCAGCAGGCTCACGCTGCCGCGCCCGGTCTCGATGATGATCTCGACCGCACGATCGAACATTGGGTCGCGCTCGGCGCTGAACTCGCCGGTCTGCTCGGTGTCGCCGGCGGCCTGGGCCTCGGCCTGGCTGCGGATCGCGACGAGCGAGCGCTCGAAGCTCGGCTGGGCGACGTCCTTGAGGAAGCGGGTGACGTTGCGGATCTCGCCGTCGGTCACCAGCGTGCCCTGGCATCGGCGCAGATCGCTGCTCGAGGGCGTGACGACCATCATGTCGCCCTGGCCGAGCAGAAGCTCGGCACCCTTCTGGTCGAGCACGATGCGGCTGTCCACGCCGCTGGCGACCTTGAACGCCACGCGGCAGGGCATGTTCGCCTTGATGAGGCCGGTGACGACGTTGGCCTGCGGGCGCTGCGTGGCGAGGATCAGGTGGATGCCGACCGCGCGGGCCTTCTGGGCGATGCGCACGATGCTGGTCTCGACCTCGCGGTTGGTCATCATGAGGTCGGCGAGCTCGTCGACCACGAACACGAGGTACGGGAACTTCTTCGGCACGCGCGCCTTGGCCTGCTCATCCGCATCGGCCATGTTGAGGCGCTCGAAGAGCTCGGTCTCGCCAAGGTCGTTGAAGGTCACGATGTCACGCACCTGCGCCCGCTGGAAGAGCTCGTAGCGCTCTTCCATCTTGGTCACGGCCCACTCGAGGATCGCCGAAGCCTTGCCCATGTCCGTCACGACCGGCGCCATGAGGTGCGGGATGTTGGCGTACATGCTCATCTCGACCATCTTGGGATCGACGAGCACGAGCTTCAGCTCGTCGGGGCGCTTGGTGTAGAGCCACGACATGATGATGCTGTTCATGCACACGCTCTTGCCGCTGCCGGTGGTCCCGGCGATGAGCATGTGCGGCATCTTGGTCAGGTCGAACACCAGCGGTTCGCCGGAGCTGTCCTTGCCCAGGAACATCGGCAGGCGCATGCCCTGCGACTGGCCGCCCGACATCAGTTCCTTCAGGCGGACCTTCTCCTTCTGGCGGTTGGGCACTTCGATGCCCACCGCCGTGGTGCCGGCCATGTTGGCGATGATCCGGATGTTCGGTGCGCTCAGCGCGCGGGCGATGTCCTTGCTGATCGTCTCGAGCCGCGCCACGCGCGTGCCCGCTGCCAGCTCGACGGAGTAGAGCGTGACCACCGGGCCGCTCTCGATCTCCACGACCTCGCCCTCGATCTGGTAGGTCGCCAGCGTCTGGGTGAGCGTGGCGGCCTGGTCACGGACGAAGGCCTCGATCGTGGCGCTGAAGTTCGATTCGGGTTCATCGAGGAGCTCGATGCCGGGGAACTGGTAGCCCTCATAGTTCTCTGCGCGCGGGATGTCCTGGTCGCGCGCCACTGTGGTCGACGTGCCCGACATCCGCAGGGGCAGCCGGGCCATGCGTTCGCGCAGTTCTTCCTCGGTCAGCGCCTTCGGGGCTTCGTCGTCAGCATCGGCCTCCTCGGCTTCGACCTCCGACTCGTCCTCGTCGCACGAGGCCTCATCGTCGCACTCCGGCTCAACGTCCTCGGCTTCCTCAGCCTCGGTCTCGTCGGCCTCGAGCACGGCGACGTTCGAGTCGTCCGTCGTCGCGACGTCAGCCGCAGCCTTCGACTTGCGGCGCATCGGGCGGGCCTTGGGCTCGTCCGTCGCGGTGGCTGCAGCGCCGCCGACGGTGACCACCGCCGGCTGCGGCTTGGCCGTGGCGCGTGCGATCATGCCGCGCCAGTCGGTCTTCCACAGCGGCTCGATCGCCTCGCCCACGCGTGCGAAGGCCTTGGGCAGCATGCCGAGCAGCTCGTCGGCTGCCACCATCAGGCCGAGCACGAGCGCGAGCAGCAGGATCAGGCTCGTGCCCACGCCATTGAACCGTGCCACGAACTGCTGCGCGAACCACTGCGGGATGAGGCCGGCCTCGGCGCCGGCGAGCGAGCCGAGCCGCGGGAACCACGTGGCATGCAGCGCGCTGAAGGCGATCATGGCGATCACGGCGCCGACCACGCGCACCATCGGGTGCGAGATCGCGCGGCCGGTGAAGGTGGCCCAGAGTGCGATGCCCCCCAGAAGCATGGGAATCCATGCGCCGAAGCCGAAGGCCTCGTAGACCGTGAGCGCGACCATCGCGCCGACGGCACCCATCAGGTTCGCCGGTGGCTGGTTCCACGACGCGACCGTGCGGCTCGGCGCATCGGCGGCGTCGAAGGACACCAAGGCAAGCGCCACGAGCACCCACGCGGCAAAGGCGGCGATCCAGCCGATCTTGCGCGTGAGCGGGGCAGGGGGAAGGTCGAGGACAGCGCGCCCCGTGGGGCGTGCAACAGCCGTAGGCGAAGTCCGTGCCATGCTGGATTCATCGGCGTTCCGGCCCCTTGCCGATGAGCCAAGCCTGGTGGCTTTCGCTACCTTCCCCGCCCATGCATTTCCGACTTGTCGATCAGGTGCTCGAGCGATCCGCCGACCGTGTCGTGGCGATCAAGAACGTGACGATCGCCGAGGAGTACCTGCAGGACCACTTCCCGACCTTTCCGGTGCTTCCGGGGGTGTTCATGCTCGAGGCGTTGGTCCAGACCGGTCGAGAGTTGCTCGCCGACCGAGGATGCGGCCGGGTGGTGCTCGGACAGGTGAAGGGCCTCAAGTACGGCAGTTTCGTGCGGCCCGGGGACACGCTGCGCATGGAGGTGACCTTCGACAAGGAGACCGATGGCGGTTGGCAGCTCAAGGGCGCCGCCACGGTGGTCCGCCCCGGCGCCGCCGCGCCCGACACGGCCTGCACCGGTCGCCTTATCATGCGCGCGGTCCGAATTCCTGCACCAATCGGGGCTTGAGGACCGATGTCGAACCATTGAACTGTTCCGAGCATTGACCCCCTGAGGGAGGCCTGACGTGGCGTTGACGAATGACGAGATCTTCCAGAAGGTCCAAGGTGTGCTGGTCGATGCCCTGGGCGTCGACGATGCTGACGTGACCCCTGATGCCGTGCTGACCACGGACCTCGGCGCCGAGAGCATCGACTTCCTCGACATC
>JAGWXC010000104.1 GCA_018970045.1 Planctomycetota bacterium
CGGCGTGCAGGTGCGGCAGGTCGATGCCGTGCACAGCGACTGGGACTGCACGCTTGAACGGCACGGGGCAGCGCAGGCTTCGGCAGATCCAGTCCGATCGTCGGTTGCGGATCGCGATCGGGGCAACGTCGATCGACCTCGATCGGGCTGGGCCATCCGGCTCGGCATGCGCATGGTGCGCTGCCTGTCCGAGCGCGATGCCCTGGCGATCCACCAATCGGTGCGCGAGCATGGGCCTCGGCAGGGCATGATGTCGCTCTGGCGCACCAGCCGCGCCAGCCTGGCTTCGCTGCGGGCGCTTGCGCGTGCCGATGCCTTCCGTGGCATGGGGCTCGATCGCCAGCAGGCGCTTTGGCAGGTGCGTGCGCTCAAGGAGCACGATGGTCCGCTGCATGAGCAGTGGGTCGCGTCTGCCGAACGCAGCGCCACGCTCTGGGACACGCTCGAGGAACCGGCCGAACTCCCGCCGGTCGCGGCACCGGCCACGGTCCTTGCCGATTACGGCTCGACGGGCCTGAGCCTGAAGGCGCACCCGATCTCGTTCCTGCGGGGCTGGCTCGCGCGACAGGGGTGCGTGCCGTGCGCGCTCGCACGCTGCGAGCAGGCGCTCCCCACGCGCAGCCGTGCGGCGATGGCGGGGCTGGTGCTCGTGCGCCAGCGGCCATCCACCGCCAAGGGCACCATGTTCCTGACGATCGAGGATGAATCGGGCTCCGCCAACGTGATCGTGCGGCCCGAGGTCCATGATCGCTTCCGCCGCGCGATCCGTGCCAGTTCAGCGGTCATCGTGCGCGGCCGCATCGAGCGGCGTGATGGCGTGTCGCACCTGCTCGCGCGCAGCGTGCAGGGGATCGACAGCGCCCGCGCCGAGCATGGGCCGGTCACCACGCACTCGCGCGACTTCCGTTGAGCACGCTGCAGATGCACGCTTCCGGCGCATGCTGAAGATGCATGCTGTAGGTGCATGCTGCAGGCGCATGCTTCATGTGCGTGCTGTAGGTACGTGCTGCGAGCCCGCGCTGCGTGAACGTCATCGGATGCTGGCCCGAGTTGCCCCTCGGGCCACAGGGATTCAGTTGCGCGGCTTTGGCCCGCGCAACAGGTACGCCGGCGGAATGCGTGGCGCAGATCCAGGATCCCACTGCCCGACCCCACGGTCCAGCATCACGCAGGTGAGGTAGTCCATGAGCTGGCAGCTCGGATCGATGCCGCCAGCGCGGATCCAGCCCCACATGCCGGGGTACTGCACCGGTGGCTGCGGCTGCATCGCCGGCAGGAAATCATGCGAGATGGGTGCGCGGTAGTTGAGGTACGCCCAGGTGCCGAAGCGCTCCCAAGGCTTGAGCACGTCGAGCGACTTGGCACCGTTCACGAAGATCCGGTCAGGATCGAAGGGCATCCATCCAGCGCCCGGCAGGTACGCCTCGGCCCAGCAGCCGAGCCTGAACTGGGGCATGCCGCCGGTGATGGTGCCTTGGGGGGCCTCGATCATGCCGAGCACCGGTCGCGCCGGGATTCCGGCTGCACGCAGCGTGGCGACGCACGCTGCGCACAGGTCGTAGACCGAGCCCTTGCGCGATTCCATCGCGCTCGCCGCGCCCTGCAGCTGGAAGCCGCGCGTGGCGGTCGTGTCCGTGATGTTGCCGAAACTGTCGATGCCGCGGAACCACAGCACCGTGTGCCGCACGAGGTCCTTGGTCGCCAGCCAGATCGGGACATCCTTGAGCTTGCCGCCGGAGACCGACTGCACGTGCTGCGCGAAGCGTGGATCATCGCTCTCGATCGCCACCGAGGGCTTGAGCCACGGTTCGATCTCGGCCGGCCACGACCGCGGCCAGGTTGCGCGCTGCGCCTGCTCTTCATCCACGAGGCTCGACCAGACCTGCACGCGCCACTGCAGTTCCCATTGGATCGACTGGCAACTCACGGCGCCGGTGTCGAGGGTGACCAGTCGCGTGCCGCCGAGCGAATCCGCCATGGACACGGGGATCGATTTCCGGGGCCCACCCGTGAGCGTGGCGGTCGCCCGGATGCTTGCGGGATCCACGCGCGACCACGTGTCGAGCGTGGACATCGACAGCACGAGGCGATTGGTGGTGAGCCGCATCGTCTCCGTGTTGCTCGCGACCTCGCCCTCCTGGAAGGCGGGGATGCCGAGCACCTGCACGCGGAAGGTCATGTCGTAGAGCCAGGGATCGACGCGCCATGCCGGCGGGTTCGGCGGTCGGCCCGCCAAGTCGCTCACGCCCGGCGCAGGAGGCGGCGATTGGAGGCGCCCGGGCCAGGGCAGACTGGCGGCAAGGGCTGCGCCGAGGAAGCCTCGGCGATCGATCGGGAGTGCATCCATCGGCTCGGGCACGGGCCGGTGCATGCCGTCAGCCGAAGACGCTCGGCGCGTCGGGCACGAGGATGATGAACATCGTGTTGAGGAACTCGGCGAGCACGAGGTTGGCCGCGATGATCGCGATGAAGCTCGTGACGAAGGAACTCGTCGCGGCTTGGCCCACGCCCGCAGCGCCAGGCTGGCAGGTGAACCCGCGGTAGCAGGCGATCGCGCCGATGCAGAGCCCGAAGACGGTGGCCTTCACGAGGCCGTTGATCGGATCGAGCAGGTAGACGATCTGCTGGACGTAGTGCCAGAACTCCGCATCGGCCACACCGAAGATGCGGACGGTGACGAGCCAGGCCCCGGCCGTTCCCAGGGCATCGCTGATGATCGTCAGGATCGGCGTCATGATGATGCACGCCACGATGCGAGGCACGACGAGGATCCGGATCGGGTCGGCATCCATGGCGCGCATCGCATCGAGCTGCTCGGTGATGCGCATGGTGCCGAGTTCCGCGCTGAGCGCGCCGCCGACGCGCCCGGCCACCATGACCGCGCTGAGCACCGGCCCGATCTGCTTGCAGACACTGACCACGATCACGCCGCCGATGCGGTCTTCCTGCCCGATCGCCTGGAACTGGTCGAAGCCCTCGAGCGCCAGGATCATGCCGATGAACGCCCCCGTGATCCCAACCACCGGGATCGAGAGCACACCCACGGAATAGAGCTGCGGGAAGATGAGGCTCGGCCGCAGGCAGCGCGCGGGGTGGGCGATCAATCGCTGCACCGCCGCAAGGAAGAACTGCATGAAGTCGCCGAAGCCCGCGACGGCGTCGTAGGTGGTCGAACCGACCTTGGAGACTGCATGGACGACGGGCATACGGGGAGGGTACCCCGGCAGGGCCCGCCGTCGCATGCTGTCGATGCCGTGCACAAGAATCACCCTGGGCCAAAAGCGAGAAGCGGGCGCCCGGTTGGACCGGGCGCCCGCGAAGACGAGCAGGATTCAGCGGCGTGTCACTCGCAGGGCTGGCCGAAGACCGCCAGGAACGCGCCGAGGTCGGCACCGTCGGTGGTGCCGTCATCGTTCACGTCACCGCTCGAGGTTCCCCAGCCGGCGAGCAAAGCACCGAGGTCAGCGCCGTCGCGCACGCCGTCGGCATTGAAGTCACCCGCGCAGGTGCCGACGTCGCACTCGACGTTGCTGGTGCCGGGGGTCTCGTTGCCAGCCGTCTGGTTGGCCGTCGGATCAAACAGACCGATGTTCCAGCAACCCGTGTCCTGACAGCGCCAGACGTGGCCGGGCACGAACGCGCCATCAGGCCCGATGCGGTTGGCACCGTAGGCGTATTCCGTGCCGACCGGCGGGGTGGTGGCACTCTCGACCAACGCGATGCCGTCGACGACCTCGACCCACGGCGTCGAATCGAGCGTTCCGTCGTCGTTGGTATCCAGGTCGGCCGCCACGACGCCAGTCCAACCGCGAACCAGGAAGAACGTCAGGTTGTCGCTGTTCTCGAGCCAGTCCTGCGTCACGTTCGCGCCACCCGTGCCTGCACCGTTGCCGACATCGGGCGTGAGGGCCGGGTTGCCGATCAGGAGCGTGCCATCGGCAGGCATGACGACGCCGGCGAGTGAACGCGCGCGCTCAACGACGCCGCTGCCGCCCGTGCCGTCACCGATCACGACCAGCGTCAGGTCACCCAGAGCCGCGCCGGGCGTGCCCGCGAGCTCGACGAATTCGAGCGTGTCCGTACTCGGCATGTCGATGCGGATCTCGTTCAGGCGGACATCGACGAACTCGCAGCTGGCGGTGGCGGCTGCGCAGCTCGTGGCGGCCTGGGCGACGCACGCTGCGTCCCACGTGGTCACGCAGCAGTCAGGGTCGACCACGCAGACCGCGGTGCAGCAGTTGGTGTCGCTGCAGAACGGCGTGGCGTGTTCGACATTGCAAGCACCGGCAGTCGCCTCGCCGCACTCGAGCACTGGGCCGGCCGAGCAGGCACGGTTGACGGCACCAGGGGTGTCGCCACCGCCTGAGTAGAAGGTGAAGGCGCCGACGGTCCACTGGTTGTCCGGTGAGCAGAGGTACGCATGGCCGGCCGTGAAGGTCCCGGTTGACGTCACATCCGCGGGGATCGTGTTCGACGAGTACACCTGATCCGTCGTGAACGGTCCGAGCACCGCCACGCTGGTCACGACCGACAGCCACGGCGTTGAGTCGAGCGTGCCGTCGTTGTTGGTGTCGAGGTCGGTGTTGATGGCACCGGTCCAGCCAGCCACGATCAGGTGCGTGCGCGCCGTGCTGTTGTCCTCGAAGAGCAGTCCATCCGCCGGGGTGACCCAATCCACGTCGAGGGGGAAGGTCACCGTCGGCTCGGCGATCACAAGGCGGCCGTCGGCCGGAACCACCGCGCCATCGAGCGGCAGCGCCATCTCGACGTAGCCCGAGTAGTCGGCGGGGTTGGTCGCGGTGCCGGCTCGGTCACCCAGCACGATGTAGGTGAGGCCCGCCAGCGACGCGCCCGGCGTGCCGATGAACTCGACGTACTCGTCGGTGTCATTGCCCGGCTGCTTCGTACGCAATTCACTGAAGGAGAGGGCAACCGTGCTGCCGCAGGCGGGGTTCGCCGCACCCGGGGTGTCACTGCCGCTCGCGGGATCAAGGGCACCGGCCTTCCACGATGCCGAGTCGGCGCACAGGTAGGCGTGCGCCGGCGAATCACCGCCTTCGGGGCCGACCTTGGTCGTCGAGTAGTAGAACTCGTCCGTCACGCCATCAGGGGAGGCGTTGCGCACGAACGCCACGCTCGAGAGGAGCGCGGTCCAAGGCGTCGAGTCGATCGTGCCATCGTCGTTCGTGTCGAGATCGGTGCCGACTCCGCCGGTGAAGCCGCTCACCAGGAAGAACGTGGTGTTGTCGCTCGACTCCAGTTCGAAGTCCGCGAAGAGGTCGGGCGTTGCCGCGAGCGAGAACGTGGCCTCCGCGACGAGGAAGCGACCCGACGAACCAATGGATCCGCTCAGCGCGATCACCGACTCCACGACGCCGTTGGGCGATCCCGCATCGCCGTCACCCACGACGACGACCGACAGGCCATTGAGGCTGGTTCCCGCAACCCCAGCGAGTTCGACGTACTCGCTCAGGTCAAAGCCGGGTTCATCGACGCGAATCTCGCTCAGCACGACGCTCTGCGCGAAGGCGGTCGGGGCGAGGCACAGGGCCAAGGTGGCCACGGTGAGACGGTGGTTCATAATGCGAGGACTCCTCTTGGAAGGCAACAGTAGCCCATGGGCCGGACGGCGCAAAATCGCGATAGCCGGATTCGTGCAGGCCTTGCAGAATCCGAATCAACGACGACCTGGCGGCGAACTGGAACGCCAGTGCGTGGCCCGATGAAACGAACAGCGGACTCCCGGGGGGGAGTCCGCTGGAACAAGCTCAAGAAGCCCTGACAGGCCGCTCGCGGATCGCCAGGGAGCACGTGGCCCCATGACGCCGCTTCGAGCGGCGGCCAACGATCAGTTCGGATCCTTCTCGGGAGCCGGGCGCGTGATGACCGGTGCCGCGGCCGGGGCCGTTGCATCCTTTTCCGGCGTCGCGCGTGGCGCCGTTGCGGGAGCGGTGCCCCCAGTGTTCCCGCCCCACGATCCCGTGGTGGTGTCGTAGGTCATTGGACGGATGAACACTTCGACGCGACGGTTCTGCGCGGCACCGCGCGGCCCGTTCTCGACGATCGGGCGGTACTCGCCCCAGCCAGCCACTTCGACGCGGTTGGCCGCAACACCATCACCGACGAGCAGGTCGCGGACCGAGATCGCGCGGTGCGCCGAGAGGTGCGTGTTGGTCGGGTGGTTCTTCAACGTTTCGGGCTTGCCGATGCGGACGTTGTCGGTGTGACCCGTGACCACCGTCTCGAAGGCGGCCAACTCGGGGTTGTTGAGGATGGCGGCAAAGCGACGCAGGACCTCGCGTGCCGAATCCTTCACGCGCGCCGATCCGCTGTCGAACGTCACGTCGGACAGGAAGCGCAGCATGCCGGTCTTGGCATCGAACTGCAGCATGTCGGGATACTGCTCGGCGAGCGAGGCCAGCAGGATGTTGATGTTCTCGGGAAGCGGACCACCAGCATCCATGCCTGCGACCTGCTTGCTGAGCGCGTCGTAGGCATCGCGCAGCTTCTCGAGGTCGACCTTGCTCCCGTCGCTCAGACCCTGCATCGACTCGAGGTCGGCGCGAGCCTGCGAGATCTGCGAGCGAAGGCGATCCTCGTTCGCGCGCGACGTGCTCAGTTCGTCGCGCGTCGATCCGAGCTGCTGCTCGTAGCTGCGCGCTGCGGTGACCGCGGCGTCATACTTCTCTTGCGGGACACATCCGGCGAAGCCGAGGGCCAGGGTGACCAGGCTTCCGCCGAACACGATGCGATGCGCTGCCAGTGCGTTCATGGACATATCTCCCCTCGGGCGTCCTGCCCGAGTTATTCGAGGCAATATAACCATGGCCGAGGGGAAGTGGGCCGTAATCCGAATGATTTTGCTACTTTCCGGCCATGCCGCCGCCCAAGCCCGTGGAACTCGACCTGAAACAGCTCCAAGCAGCATCGGGAGCCTACCCGCGGGAGGCCTTTGAGTTCGTGCAGCGGGGTCTGTCGGCCACCGCCGCGCAGGTCCACGCCGCCCAGCTCGGGGGGGCTGGCGGGGGGCACGTGACAGGGCAGCAACTCTGCCTGGGGCTGGCTGAACTGGCCATCCAGCAGTATGGACTGATGGCCCAGTCGGTGCTTGAGAACTGGAACATCCACCGGACCGATGACTTCGGCAAGATCGTCTTCGGCCTGATCGAGTGCGGGCTGATGAGCAAGACGCCGCAGGATTCGATCGACGACTTCCGTTCGGTGTTCGACTTCGACGAGACCTTCCACCACGCGCACGTCGCACAGAGGATCACACTCCATGCCGGACGAACCGCAACCGAGTGAAGCCGACTGGACTCGCCGGCACCTCTGGCACATCCAGCCGGTCCGTGACCTCCTGCTCGTCGGCATCGTGGTCTCGATCGTGTGGGCGGGGTACGCGCTGCGCTACATCACGATCCCGCTGATCGTGGCGCTTGGTCTTGCGTATCTGGTTGAGCCGCTCGTGCGATGGATCAGCGCGCGATTCCGGGTGAGTCGGGCTGCCGTGGTGGGCGGGGTGACGGGCGCGATCGTGCTCGGTGCAGCGAGCGGAACGTTCGTGCTGATTCCCTCGGTCATCCGCCAGAGCGAGGCGATCGTGAACAAGGTGCAGTCGGGTGCACTGAAGAAGTCGATCGGTGAGTTCCAGGCCCAGCTCCCGGAGGCGTTCCGCAAGGAAGTTGCCGACTGGATCCTCTGGATCGAATCCACCACCGACGTCGACCTCAACGGGGATCGGCTCGCGGGCAAGGTTCCGGTGAGCGAGCAGCATGCTGGGCCTGCGGAGCCGACCACGAACGAGTCGACGAACCGCGCAGCGTCGCGCTCGATTTGGGATGTGGGGCTCGCCTTCCTGGGCGCGCGCAGCGGCGACATCGCGGGATTCATCTTCGGCGTGCTGAGCCTGCTCTTCGCGGCGGCACTCATCCCGTTCTACTTCTACTTCTTCAGCGTGCATTTCCCCGACATCGTCGGATTCCTCGACTCGCTCATCCCCGATGGTGCGAAGGGAGAAGTGCATCGGCTCACCAAGCAGATGGACGCAGCCGTCGCGGGCTTCGTGCGCGGGCGCATCGTGATCGCGGTCATCATGGCGGTGCTCTTCACAGTCGGCTGGGCCTTCTGCGGCGTGCCATACGCCCTCACCCTGGGTGTCGCCGCCGGCGTGCTCGCGGTGGTGCCGTACCTGAGCGGCGTGGTGCTGCTGTTGGCGGTGCCCATGCTTGCCGTGGCGCAGTTGCAGCTGCCCGAGACCGAGCGCATGAGCATGCTGTGGGTTGTCCTGGGACCCACGATCGTCTTTGCGGCGGTGCAGGCCCTCGAAGGCAACGTGCTCACACCGATCATCGCGGGGCGCGCCACGAACCTCGATCCGGTCACGGTCTTCGTTGCCATCCTTGCGGGCGGCAGCGTGGCAGGGGTCTACGGCATGCTGCTGGCGATCCCGCTGGCTGCGTGCGCCAAGATCCTGATCAAGGAGGTTGCGCTGCCGCGCATCCGGGCCTGGGCCGCCGGTACGGTGAACGATCCACTGCCGCTGGACGATCGCTGACGAGTTACGAGCTGGCTGGCCCGCGCGACGGGCGGGCCGCC